>NZ_JBFTXJ020000007.1 GCF_041379945.2 Aneurinibacillus sp. REN35
ATATATTTACTCGCACACATCGAGTGTCACTGTTCAGTTTTCAAGGAACTTATTAAAAACATCTTCGCGTCACGCTGTTTTTCAGCGGCGACTTTTATAATATATCACATGGAATTACATTAGGCAAGGTTTTTTATTTTTGATTTCTTATGTTCTTTTCTATTCAAAATCATTCGCTACTCGCCTAAAATGTGAGCGAATAGTATCGTATCACAATTCCAAACTAGAAATCAACACAAAAACAGGAGCGCTACTGTATATATGCTCCTGTTTTTATGTTTACGTTTACTGTTTATCCTTCGTGCAGTGTAGGTTCTATAGTTCCTTCTTTTTGATTTACGTAGCGCGCTGCTACAAATAAAAAGTCAGATAAACGATTCAAATAACGAATCACAACCGGATTCACTTCTAATTGTTCACTCACAGCAATCGCCTTACGTTCTGCACGGCGGGCTACTGTCCTTGCAAAGTGAAAGCCAGCCCCTGCCGGACAACCACCTGGTAATACGAAGTTTTTTAATGCAGGGAGTTCAGCATCCCATTTATCAATAATATTCTCTAACTGTTCCACATCACTTTCTTCTATTTTCCATCCTACCTCTTTTCCAGCGGGGGTAGCCAATTCAGCACCAATGTGAAAAAGTTTTGTCTGCACAATATGGAAAACCGAAGATAATTCCTGCCACTTCTCATTACTTGGTAAGTGAGAAAGTGCCAATCCAATAGCTGAGTTTGCTTCATCACACGTTCCGTAAGCATCCACACGCGGATCATGCTTTGGCACACGCATCCCATAGACAAGGCTTGTTTCACCTTTATCTCCTGATTTTGTATAAATCCTCACAACACATCCTCCTTCGTTCGCTTGCTTTATTATGATTTACGTAAACGCTAATACCCTTGGCGACTGTCGATTACATTCAACATATCTTCCGTTTTTTTCTCTCCTTGGTATATAGAGAGGTTGTGGCGGAAGATTTCTAGTGCGCGCTCCATGTATAATGGAGAACGTCCCGATATATGCGGCGTAATCAAACAATTTTTTAACTTCCAAAACGGAGAGGATGCAGGAAGAGGCTCTTCTGTAAACACATCAAGCACAGCCATACGCAGCTTCCCATCCCGCAGATGAGAAAGTAATGCCTCCTCATCAATTACGGGGCCTCTGGCAATATTAATAAGTACTGCTGTCTCCTGCATGGATTCTAATTCTTCACGCCCGATCAGATGACGAGTATCCTTAGTTAACGGCACAATTACTACTATATAATCACAGCGTGGAAGTACATCCGTAAGTTGTCGCTGCGTATACATCTCATCACAATCAGGCTTCGGCTTACCGCTGCGGCTTACTCCTAGCACCTTCATTCCGAAAACCTTTGCACGGCGGGCTACTTCTTCCCCAATAGCTCCCACCCCGATGATACCCAATGTCTTGCCATACAACTCTTCTACACGTAAACTTCGATCCCATTCGTTATTACGCTGCTTTTCATACAATTCATTCATCTTGCGAGCTACCTGCAACATGACACCAAACGTATACTCTGCCATTGGTACTTTGTGAATACCGCCCGCATTTGTCACCAGAATATCCCGATCTGCTAATAGAGATAACGGCATCGTATCCATTCCCGCGCTCAACACCTGAATCCAGCGTAAGTTCCTCATTTCTCCTACATTTTCCGGGGTTAAATCTTCACCATATGTAACCAATACTTCCGCATCCGTTACGTCTGTTTCCGCTTTCTTCATATGAGGATAGAAGTCAAATTCACAGCCAGGAAATTCTGCTTTAAGCGTTTCTTGATGACGTTCGCTCATTTTTGCTGTAGAAACAATCTTCACCTTCCGCGTTCCCCCCTCTACCTAGCACTCTATACTTTCTTCGCGACGATAATAAGCTCGGTGCTTGACGGGCCAAAGGCCTCTTTGGCAAAAGAGCCATATCGCCCAATGACACTAAAACCCGCAAGGCGCAGTAAATGGTGCATCTCAGCAGGGAAAATATATCGAATGTGGAATGGAGCCACCACACGTTGAATAACCGTGCCGTCTCGATCCATCCGTTCATACTGCCGGATAATCTCGGCAATCTGTTGGAAATGATCATACCGTGTATAATCCCAGACAGCCAGTCGATCTGTTGTTCCCGGAATGGCATAGATGCCACGACTTGCACTTTTCTCATTCTGCTCGTATAGATGCGAAATAAGCGGCACAAATATGTTCAAGGCGAGCAACCCACCGTCTGGGAGATGTTGTCGGATTTGACGCAGGGCCGCTATCTGCTCCTTGACAGAGAGCATGTGCAGAAACGAACGATACGGAACCATAATAAGCGGAAATGTACGTTCAAGATTAAAGGTACGCATATCTCCATGTATAAATGTAACACGATCGCCAACCTGTGCCATCTCTGCCTTCATCCTTGCTTTCTCAAGCATTTTCTCTGACGAATCCACCCCGTATACCTCAAGGCCATTCAGTGCAAGCGGCATAGAAATACGTCCTGTTCCACATGCCAGATCAAGCACCGATCCGCCTGTCTGAAGTGCTAGTTCTGTATAGAATCCGACATCTCCTTCAAGTCCATCAGACACAATGTCATAATAGTCTGTCCAATCGTAATGAGCGACGCCCATTCAACTTTCCTCACCTTTCCTTCAAGCAGATGTTAATTCATCACTGCAGATTCTCTTCAATATAGCGCAATGCTTCATCTACATGACCATCCACTTTTACTTTTCGATACTCCTTTGCCAACCGTCCCTCTTTATCAATAATAAATGTAGAACGTTCAATACCCATATATTCTTTGCCAAAATTCTTCTTCAGCTTATACACTCCATACAGCGTTGATACTTCCGCCTCTGTATCGCTTAATAGAAGAAACGGCAGGTTATATTTCTGAATGAACTTGTCATGAGATTTTAAATCGTCCTTGCTAATTCCTAAGATCACTGTATTCTTAGCGGTGAACGCTTCCATTTTGTCACGGAAGTCGCAGGACTCCTTTGTGCAGCCTGGTGTGTTATCTTTCGGATAAAAATACAGAACAACATTCTTTCCACGGAAGTCGTGCAGTGATACCTGCTCCCCATTGCTTGCCGCAAGCGTGAAATCCGGCGCCTCTTGTCCAATCTCTGTATGTGCCATTGTATGTATTCCTCCATTTCCACTGTAATTCCATCTTCTTCATCTTATCAAGATTCGGTTGATAAAACAAAGGAAGGAGCAGATCCTGTATTTAGGAACCTGCTCCTCGATAATTCTTCACTCCATAATTCCAGACGACAATTCCCATAGCAAAAAAGACCACGCCGATTACCGGTGTCAACAACGTATAGCTATAATACTCTTCCCGCTTTAAGAAGTATGCGGCCGGATACACACCAACAAAAGCAAAAGGCAAAATCCATGTTAACAAAAAACGGATAACCTTATTATAAATGTTAACAGGGTAGCGCCCGTAGTTCTGAATGTTCCAGATCATCGGGCTAATTCCGGTTTTCGAATCCGAGAAAAATCCGATAGCAGAAATCGCTGTATACACGCCTCCATATACGAGTACACCAGATAGAACAAGCAGAATAAAGACAAACGGATCATACCATGAAAGCTCTAGTCCCATTGAAGCGCCTGCATAGATCATAATAATGATGCCTGTTACCGCTCCGCCTAACGATTGCGGATCCATTGTCTCTAGCATAACCTGAAACAAATTATGAGCAGGCCGAGTTAATACCCGATCCATCTCTCCTTTGATAATGTACTTCTCCTGAAACTGCCACAGATTAAAAAAGGTAGAAAACACCGCATACGGTACAAGAAAAAAGCCATAAATAAAAATAATTTCTTCGCGTGTCCATCCCTTAAGCAATGTCGTATGCTGAAACACAACAAGAATAAAAACCAAATTCGTTACTTGAAACACAAAATCGGACAGCATACCGTTTATAAAGTCCATTCGATAAGCAAATCGCATCTTAAAATACTGTTTAAGATAATCCCAAAAAAGCGAAAGATAAAACATACCACACCCTCCTTCCTTCGCTATTTAATTGCTATAAAATCATTCATCCTCCTTAATGTTATGCTTTCTACTCTCCAAGTCAATATCGTATGAAAAGAAGGATTTATATAATAAGGAGACGAATTAGTACCTTTATTGTGAGAGAAGTACAAGACAACCTATGTTAAACTTGGATAAACTCTCAGGGAGAGAGGTTATAATCATGCTTACCCAAGCACTCGAAAAATTATCTGATGCCATCGTACTTATTGATACAGAATACAACATTATATTTATAAACCCTGTGGGTGAAGAACTGTTGGACATTCGGCTCGAAGACGTCAAAGGCCACTCTATCGATGATTGCTTTTCCAAATTAAGCGAATACCAAAGCATTCTTTCTACTTCGCTTCGATTGCAGGAGGAGCGTACTTATGAGATTCTCCCCTACAATTGGAAAGGAGAGCGAAAGTATTTCCAATGCAAAACTTCCCTTCTAAGAAAAGACAATGCGATCATTGGAGCCATGTCTCAATTTCGCAATATCGACGACTATATCACCAAGGAAAAAGAACTTAAGCAGATCATTCAGCAAATGGCCGTCAACATCGTACCAATTTCAGAAAAAATAGGCGTGTTACCTCTTCAGCCGACTGTTACAGAGAACCACAGATCGCTTCTGCTTGAGCGCACCCTTCAAGATTGTCTGCAAATCGGCATTGAGAAACTTGCGATTGACTTAACTGCAATCCAAGATGTTAATACAGATTTTGCTGATAGTCTGGTCAAACTCGTTGATGCGCTTCGCCTCACCGGCATTCAAGCAGTCATTACCGGCATTCAACCACAAGTTTCCACCAAAATGATCGAGGTCGATTCATACCTTCAGGAGCACCCGAGCTTCTCTACCTTAAGCCAAGCAATCGACTATTTTAGAAAGAAAAATATTTGGTAATAAAAACGGACAGGGTTCCCCCCGTCCGTTTCTTTTATTTATTTTTTACAGCCGATATCATTTTGTCCGTAACAAGCATAGGAATGTCTGAAGAATATACTTGCCACTTATTGTTTGACACATTCTTTTTCAGCATAAAGATACCATCTATTTTTTGCGTGTTTATCAGATCAGCCGACCCTTCCTTACTTGCCTTTATACGGTATTCCACTCCATCGACTTCGACGACTGCCAGTCGATTCCATTTACCGATCACCTTCGCATTCAAATCACCTTCTCTGGTAACTTCAATACTATAGCCGTCCTCTTTTAATTTACGCAAGACGGCTGCGGTTACATCACGCGTGGCTTTATGATATCCGATGCTATTTGTATAAGCCGCATCCCGCATCCGTTCCATATCTGTGGCTTTAAGTGCCTTGCCTTCTTCTTCCTCATACTGTTTTACCATGTCACTCAACACCTTATCGGTCGGTACAGCATTTTCTTCTAGATATAGCGAATTAGATAACATGACCATGGCCTCAGCACGAGTTGCATACTCAAACGGCTTGAAAGCTCCGTTCGGATAACCGTTTATGATTTTTACAGAGCTGGTCTTTTTAATCTCTCTGATCGCCCAATACGATGACTTCACATCCGTAAAGTTCTTTCCTTTCGTTTCATCAAATTCAATCGTATAGGCAAATGCGCGGGAGATAAAGGCGGCAATCTCACCACGGGTAATATAACGGTTCGGTCCAAACGATGTGTCGCTTACCCCTTTCACGATGCCAAACGAACTCGCAATGCTAATCGGCTTATGATACCAGTCCCCCGGCTCCACATCAGAAAATGCTTTAATGTCTTGATCAGGATTTTCCTTTAGGCTAAGCGCACCTACTAACAGCGATACAAACTCAGCCCGCGTAATCTTTTTGCTCGGCTGCACAGTTGTTGTTCCATTCCTATCTACATAGCCCTTCATCATATCAGCATGCAGCAGATCATACATACGGTCGCCTGCCCAGTGCTTTTTAATATCTTCTGGCAGATAGCTATTGATCTTATCCATTTCCTTCAACTCTGCAAATGCTTGTCCTGGCAGAAGCACCGACGCACTGAACACAGCGGCCAAGACAAGCTTGCTTGCAAGACGTGCAGAATACCGTTTCACCATAATTCCCACCCTCTCCGATTGGTTCTTTTATTACATATCTTCATAATTATGGTAGATAAAATTTCTTATTGTTCTGTAATTATGTAGTCATGAAGATTCCTTTTGTGCAAAAAACTCCCAAGCAATTACCTAAAACATATTGTAAAATAATTCGTTTCACTGGCACTATAGTCATATTTTAGTATTACACATTAACAAGGAATAGCCTATAGTTACTTTTAGCTATAGATTTTTGCAGAAAAAAGCCTATTAAAAATGGTGCCTCCTTTATCGATAAGAGAGACACCTGTATATGACATTAAAAATAATCAGAGAAATACGGCTGCTGGCGAATAATCAATTCTTCAAGCAAATCAACTGTCGCTTCATCTGAGTGAAATCGTCCAATTCGGGATAAATAGGATGGCCTTTTATATCCCATTAGCATTGTCGTTAATGTCTGAATATCAAATGTAGCAGTGGGATTGCTTCCACCTTCAGCTATCCGTCCTCTCCCATCCTTATTAACTGTCAACGTAAAATTCCCCTGGTTCCATTCAAGCATTGGATCATGCAGATTAAATGTTATCTGACAATCCTTTTCCTGCGGCTGAAATACATAATTCCTCACAAAAAGGGTGATATCTACAATACGGGCCATATAATAAGGCGCAATCATCTCCTTGATATCACCATCTTCGAGCAGGAAAGCCAGCGGCTCATCCGTATAGATATGTCCTTTAACATGCGTGACCATGGAGAAATGAGCACTAACAAAATTCCATAAACCTGACCGCGCTTCCTGATTCAAAAAAATCATTTCCTTCATATGAAAAATCTCTCCCGCGATCCAATACAACAGATATCCTGTTGGCTCATGATTACCGTCATAATAAATCGCCGCTGTCATATCGTCTAGGTCCCATCGCAAATTCTCTTCCCAAGCTAGATCATTCCTGATCATAGCTCCGTGATTTTGCAGTGCAAAACGCTGATACACCTCTTTGATGACCGGATACTCAATCGTTACTCTCTCCACGTTACCGGACACTGTTTTTAATTTTGGCAACTGTGTATCCTTTACCTCAAAAGATATTTTATCCGAAATAATCTCCCACCCCTTACGGCGGTAAAACGGGATGGAATAAGGATATAAATAGGAAATGGATTGCTGCCGCTCGCGCATATTTGTCAACGCCTGACGCATTAATTGGTTCATCAATCCAAGATTGGCGTATTCAGGATACGTTCCTACACCTGTCAATCCACCCATTTCATATGTCTGCCCAAAAATATTTACTTGAAATGGATAGACAGCCAACTGTGAGATGAGCTTATCACCGTCAAACCACCCCAATACATCAGCTTGCTTCAGCACAGGCAGCTTAGCTTGTGCAATCTCTCTATTCTCCCATCCGACCACCTGCAAATCATGATTGGTCACCTGAAACACATACCGCAGCAAATTATTAAATTGCTCTCCATGCTTCGTTTCCACCTTTTTCATTTTGAGCCTCTCCTTCAATTGCTGACGACTCATAACGATACCCCCTATCTTCCGCAGCCTCATATTGTATTATTATTGGTTTTTCTTCATACCTGTATACAGCGCTCTTCACTCTATGCGCCCCCAAGAAAAGCCTGTATAAAAAAGAGAGACCTCCAATATAGGAAAGGTCTCTCCTGTATATAATCCATGCTCATCCGCCCTGGATAATCACATTCTTACGCGCTTGTCTCCACATAAACCATATCGGAATTAATAATCCAATAACCCACGCCCCCTGAACAAATAAGGCGGTATAAATCTTCTCTCCTTCTATACCTCCAGTAAAGATCATACCAGGTAAATAACTAATCGCCTGAAACGGAAGATACTTTAAGATCTCCTGCGCCCACTCCGGATAGAAGCTGATCGGAAGAATCAATCCGGAGAACAGATCTACAATTACTCGTTTCGCCCGCATGATCCCTTCATTATTATAGAAGAAAAACGTCAGCAAACCGGTAATTAAATTAATCTGCGTATTGATTACAAAGCTAATAAGCAGACTAAACGCATACCAGCTCCACGTTACCGAGCTGCCCGGATAATGAACAGGAAAAATAAAGCTTACAATCACCATTCCGGGAACAGAGAAGAAAAACAAACGAAATATCCCTTCACCGAATCCCTGCATAAGTTTAACCGTTAAATAATTGTATGGACGGATCATTTCAATGGCGACTTTACCCTCTCGAATATCAAGTGCCATCTCTTGGTCAATATTATTGAAGTAAAAGGCCCTAGCCATCCAACTGATAGCAACATACGTTACCATCTGTTGTGCAGTAAGCCCTCCCATACTGGTCTGCCCGCCATAAATTGCATTCCATAAAAAATAATACGCACCGATATTGATGCTGTATACAATAATGCCGCTGTAATAATTCACACGATACGCAAGCATTGTAAGAAATCGAATGCGGATAATTTCCGCATACATGCTAAACATGGACAACGCCTTCTTCATAAATTTTACGGACAATCTCCTCTGTGCTAACCGTCTCAATCGAGATGTCCTTCACTTCATACCGCGAGATAATACGGGACAGCAGATCAGATATCGCCACACTCTCTTCACCAAAGATCGCACGAAAGCGCAGGTCATTCTCTTTTTGCCATGTGACAGGAAGCGTGCTCGTTAAGCGCTCTAGTTCTTCCACTTCAGCAGCATTCGTAAATTCGACCACGACACGCTTTTCATTTCCCCATGTTGTACGAAGCTCATTTAATCCGCCGTCATAGATAATACTGCCGTTATCGAGCATAATGACCCGTGAGGACAGCGCCTCAATATCTGATAAATCGTGAGTAGTTAACAGGATCGTCGTGCCGTACGTCTGGTTAATTTCCTTTAAGAATTCACGGATTTTAAGCTTAACCAATACATCAAGTCCGATGGTAGGTTCATCAAGAAAAAGCAGCGGAGGATTATGAATGAGCGCGGCTGCCAGCTCACAGCGCATCCGCTGGCCAAGACTTAGCTTTCGAACCGGCTTATTTAGCAGATGATCAATTTCTAATACATCAATAACATGGCCCATGTGACGCTTATATTCTTCATCCGAGAGACGATACACCTTCTTGAGGAGTGTGAATGATTCCTGTACCGCGATATCCCACCAAAGTTGGCTACGCTGGCCGAATACGACACCGATTGTACGTACGAACTTCTCACGTTCACGATGTGGGTCCATACCGTTTACTCGCAGATAGCCCGCCGTAGGCATCAGAATGCCGGTAAGCATCTTAATGGTAGTTGATTTACCTGCCCCATTCTCTCCAATATAGCCTACGATTTCACCTGGGGCGATTTCAAGATCGATGCCTTTCACCGCTTGGTGGATACGATATTGCCGATTAAACAAATCACGAAACGCGCCAGAAAGTCCCGGACGGCTTGAATATGATTTAAACTCTTTTGTAAGCCCTTTTGCTTCAATTCGCAGCATTTCTCTTTCCCTCCGTTTTGTTTCACTAGCTATCATACCTCTTTTGCAATTCGTGTTAAAGTTAAAAAGCAGGGAAAAACTTCTTCTCCTTTCATCTTTAACACATATCACGTATCTTTAACTATGGAATCTATTTATATAGGAGGAATCAACAGTGAATTTCACACGTTCTGAAGAATTATATCAAGAAGCGCTAGAAGTTATTGTCGGCGGCGTAAACAGCCCCTCTCGTGCCTTTAAAGCCGTAGGTGGCGGCGCCCCTGTTACAATGGCTAAAGCAGAAGGCGCCTACTTCTGGGATGTTGATGGTAATAAATACATAGACTATCTGGCCGCATACGGCCCAATTATTACCGGACACGCACATCCTCATGTTACCGAAGCGATTATCTCTGCTGCTAAAAACGGAGTTCTATACGGCACTCCAACACCTTGGGAGACGATTTTTGCTCGCAAAATTCAGGAAGCCATTCCTTCCATGGAAAAAATCCGTTTTAATAACTCAGGTACGGAAGCAGTAATGACGACGATTCGGGTAGCACGTGCTTATACCGGACGCAATAAAATCATAAAGTTTGCCGGATGCTATCACGGTCATTCTGATCTTGTACTTGTAGCAGCCGGTTCTGGACCGTCCACACTCGGCATACCAGATAGCGCAGGTATTCCACAATCAATTGCCAATGAAGTCATTACCGTTCCATATAATGATATCGAAGCATTCGCCCAAGCAATGGACAAATGGGGAGACGAGATTGCCGGTGTATTGGTAGAACCGATTGTTGGTAACTTTGGTATTGTTGCACCGGATGACGGATTCCTTGAGGCAGTCAACCGTATCACCCACGAAGCCGGTGCGCTCGTGATTTATGATGAAGTCATTACAGGCTTCCGTTTTACATATGGAGGTGCACAGAATCTATTAGGCATCGAGCCTGACCTTACGGCACTGGGTAAAATCATCGGTGGCGGACTGCCAATTGGTGCCTATGGCGGACGAAAAGAAATCATGGAGGAAGTGGCACCACTTGGTCCTGCATACCAAGCAGGAACACATGCCGGAAACCCATTATCCATGCAGGCCGGTATTGCATGCTTAGAAGTACTTGAGCAGCCAGGTGTATACGAAGAGCTGCATCGTCTGGGCAAGCTCCTAGGAGATGGACTTGCACAAGCAGCGCAGAAGGCGGGTGTATCTGTAACAATCAACCGTGTTGTTGGAGCCTTAGCCATGTACTTTACTGATCAACCCGTCAAAAATTATGACGATGCTAATACAGCAGATAGTAAACTGTTTGCCCGTTTCTTCCGCGCTATTCTTGAGGAAAGAATCTGCCTTGCTCCTTCTAAATATGAGGCATGGTTTATTACAACAGCTCATACGGAAGATGATATCATTCGTACGATACAAGCAGCAGAGAATTCGTTTATTAAAATGCAAAAAAAATAATAAATATGCATTAAATTTTTTTATATTGAGTGGGGCATAGTGTCCCACTCTTTTCTTATAGGCAAATATTCTTATACAAACCTTTCTCTGTTACATAATATAACATCTATGATAAACAAGAAGAATTTTCATTATTTGTTGTATAATGCACAAATACATCCGAATATTAATTAAAAATAATCTCAAAATAGTTCGTTTTTAAATTATTATACTTTATATTCTAAATTATTTTAATTATTTATAAAAAAGAAATAAAAACGCTTTCACTTGAATAATTAATCAAATTTTTTATTGTAGATGCAAACGATTCATGATATTCTATACTTACTTTTCCGATAGTTCTGTTTAGTTTTTTTTATCGAACTGTTTATTAAACGGACCTATTATGTTCGTGTTTTTGCAAGGGCTGACCATATATACAAATAAACAAGCCTTTGCTTTTGTGTGAGAGACTATTAGTTATTAGGAGGTGAAGGTCAGTGCAGCTGACCGAGACGATGAAGAGAGCAGATTTCGGCAATTTCCGTAATCACCTTGCAGAGGAACATGATAGCTGTGGCATTATCGCTATTATTGAGAAAAACGGAAGCCCACATCGCGATAACATATCTAAAATTATCGACGGTCTTGTCAAGATGGAACATCGTTCCGGTTTCATCGATGGCGAAGGAGACGGATGCGGGATCTTAAGCGATATTCCCCGTGACCTTTGGGCAAAGAGATTAGAGTCAATTGGAAAATCAGCTGACCTGGCATACTCCGACGCGTTTGCTGTGGGACACATTTTTATCCCAACAAAAGGACACCAGGTGGATCATGTAATGACAGATATCCGCAGCATGTTCGCACAAGCAGGCCTCACCATTGAACTAGAACAGCAAAACGCTGTAAATAGCAGCGTCCTTGGTAAAAACGGACGAGCGGATGAACCGATTTTCTGGCAGCTCGCTTGTAAATACGAGGGTAATGACCGAATAGACAAAGAACTATTCGAGCTGTTAATCGCAATTGAGAAGAACCATCATGTTCATGTCGCTTCACTGAGCAATCACTCGGCTTCCTATAAAGTCATGGGAGCAGCAAATATCCTTCCAGAATACTTTCTTGATATTCAGGAACCCGAATTCGCTTCATCTGTAACAATTGGACATAATCGTTATTCCACCAATACACTGTCTAATTTTTTCCGCGTACAACCTTTCACAATCATTGGACATAACGGAGAAATTAATACCATCCGGAAGCTAGAAGACGAAGGCGCCATGCTTAATGTCGATCTGGTCGAGAGCGGCAGCGATTCACAAAATATGAACCGCGCACTTGAAACATTAATTCACCGTTATGATATGTCTCTATTCGAAGCTCTAGAAATGGTATTCCCGCCAATTATTAACGAAATGAAAAACTTGCGTCCGGAATTGCAGGATTTATATGTATACTACCGACAAACATGGGGGCATTTTGCTCAGGGGCCGGCCGGCATCGTCTCTCGTTATGCCAATGAGTGCGTATTTAGTGTAGATGCACTTGGTCTGCGTCCGGTATGGATGGTAGAAAGCGAAACATCGCTGTATTTCTCTTCCGAACAAGGTGTCATTCCTGTATATGAAATGGTAAGCGAACCCAAAGCCTTAGCACCAGGAGAAAAAGTAGGCGTACAATTACACCCCGGCCAATCGGTCACAGTGATTCCGCACCATGAATTGCAGAATCTGATTCTAGAGCGCTCAGGCAAACGCGTCGATTTTGCCGACTTCCGCAGCCAGCTTCACTTCGCAGAAGTAAAACCTGCTCAAACACCGAATGATGATATCGAGACCGTAACCAATCAGCAATATGCCGCTTACGGTTGGGAGCGCGAGCATATGCAGTTGGCAGAACAAATGTCCAAAAATGGCGCAGAACCGATTCGCTCTCTGGGTCATGATGCTCCATTGGCTGCAATTGCCGACGTGCGGCAGAACATTGCAGATTTTATTAAAGAAAGTGTCGCTGTCGTGACCAATCCGGCAATCGACCGCGAACGGGAAATGGAGCACTTCTCTACCCGTGTCGTTCTCGGCGGCCGTCCTGCTCTTTTTCCGGAAGTCGGAAATCTAACCAAAGCACTCGAACTTCCATCTCCACTTCTGCTTGAAGGACAAAGCCTGCAGGAGTTAGCCGCTGCTCTGAATACCGTATCACTTGAGCAGATGCTGGAGCATTTTGGGACGGACGCTTACATGCTGCCTGTCTACTTTGCAGATGGCGAGACCATTCCTGCTGCGCTTGATCGAATCGCACAAAGCACAGTAGATGCCGTACAAAATGGTGCACGCATTCTATTATTCGATGACAGCATGGCACATCAAGACAATCACTATTGGATCGACCCGCATCTTTTGATCTCAAAAATAGATCAGACATTAAAGAAAGCTGGAGGACGAGGCAATGACAATCTCCGACGTCAAGCAAGCATTGTCATTCGTTCCGGCTCTATTCGCAACCTCCATGATGTAGCCTTGGCATGTGGACTTGGAGCAGATGCAGTAGCTCCTTATCTACTATTTGCGACCGCATTCTCAAAAGATGGCTCTTCTGTTGAATATCTATTCAATGCGTTAACTAAAGGCTTGGAGAAGGTCATCTCCACAATCGGTATTCACGAGCTTCGCGGCTATGCACGGCTCTTCTCTTCCATTGGTTTGCGTCAAGAAGTGGCGGATGTGCTTGATATCGTGAATTTTTGCGGCAGTAACCAAGCTGGGGTATCTTTCGCTGCACTTGAGGCAGACAGCAGAAAGCGCTATGAGGATTTCAACGATGAGAAGGCGCGACCCGCAAAAATCTTCCACATGTGGCCTCGTATCTGGAAATCTATCGGCGAGGTTGCTGCCGGAAGTCTTCCGTATGCAGATTTTGCTGAAAAACTGCGTGAGCAGGAACAGCAGAATCCGCTTTCGATCCGCCATCTGGCTGACTTTACTTCAGCTCAGACGAACCAACATGTTACACCCGAGCAAGTGGATGTGTCTATTGGAGAGCACAACCTGCCGTTCTTAATCTCTTCCATGTCATTTGGCTCGCAGAATGAAATCGCATTCCGTGCCTATGCTGAAGCGGCAGATCAGTTAAATATGATTAGCTTTAACGGAGAAGGCGGCGAAATTAAAGATATGCTCGGCAAATATCCTAAAACGCGTGGACAGCAAGTTGCCTCAGGGCGTTTTGGAGTAAACATAGAGCTGGCCAATTCATCCAATCTGCTTGAAATCAAAATCGGGCAGGGCGCAAAACCGGGCGAAGGCGGTCATCTGCCAGGCAAAAAGGTAACAGAAAAAGTAGCCGCTGCGCGGAACGCTACACTTGGTTCAGATCTGATCTCTCCTTCGAATAACCACGATATTTATTCGATCGAGGACCTAGCACAGATCATTACTGAATTAAAAACCGCCAACAATGAAGCAAAGGTATGTGTCAAAGTTCCGATCGTACCAAATATCGGTACCATCGCTGTCGGTGTCGCTAAGGCAGGCGCTGACTACATCACATTAAGCGGATTTGATGGCGGTACGGGCGCAGCACGGGTGCATGCTCTGCAACACGTTGGTCTCCCAGTAGAAATTGGTGTAAAAGCTGCACATACAGCACTCATCGAAGCAGGACTTCGTGATAAAGTAGAAGTATGGGCCGATGGCGGCATCAAGAGCGGTCACGATGTTGTGAAGATGATCCTGCTTGGCGCAAACCGAATCGGATTTGGCACACTTGCTATGCTGGCAGTGGGCTGCACAACGTGCCGCGGCTGCCATCTCGATACATGCCATGTAGGAATCGCTACACAAATCGAATCCGTAGAAGAAGCAAAAGAGCATGGACTGCGCCGCTTTGTACCACGCGTCTTCGATATTGCAATCGATAACCTCAAGCGTCTGTTCACAGAATTAGGAACAGAAGTCAAGCGCATTACAGCTGAGCTTGGATTCGAGCGAACACAAGATATGGTCGGACGTGCCGATCTGCTTATCCAGACACGCGGTCAAGAACAGATGGATTTAACGTCCCTGCTCTCACCTGCGCCATTCCCGCTAGATGAGCCAGCACGCGCCGCCTCCAAAGTCCTCATAGCAGTAGGAGCTGAAGGATATGAGGAGAGTGATCGCTATGCTTCGCCTCATGCGCCGATTCATGAGACATTCACCAATGTACTCAGCGATCAGCGCGTTCTTGGCAGCCGCTATTCCGGCGCCCGTGTTAAACCGCATCTAGACGGAAGCTACGTTGATCTGCCTGAGGTTTCACTTACATTTAAGAATGGAAGTGTGCCGGGAAACGGACTCGCAGCCTTCAATGCAGAGGGCGTATCCATTCGTGTACACGGCGGTGCACAGGATGGGGTTGGTAAGACCGGGTTTGGCGGACGCGTTATGATTATGAAATCACCTAATGCCAATCGCCAGTTTATCAATGGTTCTGTGGGCAAAAGCTTCTGCTATGGAGCACAGAAAGGTCTCTATATTGTGCAGGGGAACGCGGATGCCCGCGCCTGCATTCGCCTCTCTGGGGCTGATGTAATTATCGGCGGTGAACTTCAAGAGCCGATCAATGATACGTTAGGCGGCATCGGCGCTCGTGCCAACATCAAAGGCTTTGCATTTGAGTATATGACAAACGGCCGTGCAATCGTGTTAGGTGACCCCGGTCCATGGATTTGTTCCGGTATGACAGGCGGCACCATATACCTGCGGCTACAGCCGGAGATGGGGCTTGACCAAGCTGCCATCGAACGACGTATTGCAAAAGCCGCAAAGGTTACACTTGCCCCGTTGAGTCATAAAGGCAAAGAAGACATTAACTTCCTGCTCGGCGAATACATTGCCGAACTAGAAGCGAGCGGCCAACAAGACAAAGCCGTTCTCATTGAGGAACTTAAGGATCAGGCGGAGCAGCACTTTATTATGGTGTCTCCAATCAAAGAACAGGCCGATCCGTCTATCGCTACTGAATAATCTATTGCGTATAATTTTCACCTGCAGCTCCCAATTTGCAGTGTGAGTACCACCTATATCGGCAGCCGTCCTCCTCCCAGGGACGGCTGCTTTATTTGTTGATTTTTTTTAAAACCGTGGTATTATACATTATTAGCAAAGCTACTTATGGAGGTATTATGCGCGTCGGAGCACGTATTCTAAAGACAGGAATTGCCTTAATTCTGGCATTGCTTGTCTGTCAGTGGTTCGATCTTGAACCGCCTGTACTTGCGGCGATTGCCGCAACATTAAGCATTCAGCCGACAGTATACCGGACGCTGAAGCATTTACGGGAACAGATGGAAGCGAATTTTATCGGTGCAGCCCTTGGCGTAACCGCTACGTATTTTCTAGGAGCCCAGCCGTTAATTGTTGGTATCGTGGTAATGCTGGTCATTGTGATCAATCTTCGGCTCAAGTTTGAGAATAGCCTTGCACTTAGCATCGTAACTGTCATTGCTGTAATGGAGACATCAACGGGAAATTATCTCTATTTTGCGGGCAATCGGTTTCTTTTGACTGTTATTGGTGTATTCTCAGCAGCACTTGTAAACGCGATATTCATCCCGCCCCGTTATGAGCATAAGCTCTTCGGAGAAATATCAGAAACCGGGGATAAATTCTCTGTGCTCATGCGGACATTAATTCACAATGAAATGGAAGAGAAGGTTTTCCGGGAAGAAAAAGAGAAGATCAAGACTAACTTTAAGACCATTGATCAGCTCTATGATCTATATAAAGAGGAAATCACGAAGCTTAGAAAAGTTACGTATTCAAGCCAGAAGAAGCTCGTTATCTTCAGACAAATGATCATTGTTCTCTATAAAGAGATGGATATGCTGCGTACATTTGAACGCCATATTTACTCTTCCTTTAAGCCTGGACATCACCTATTTCCGCTCATTCAACAACAGCTTGAAGTACTGACGGAATATCATAAAAACATCCTGCTCACCTATGATGGGATTTTAAAAACACGGGAAGATTGGCACCTACCGGAAGAAATCACAGAAGAAAATACCCGAATGCTCGATGAGTTTATGCGGCTTTATCCACTGGTTAAAAATACGCCTCAAGAAGAAGACGACGGGCAGTGGGGCCACTTATTCCCTGTAGTTGCGGAAATTCTCGAATATGCCAATCAGCTTGAACGGCTCAGCAAGCTGGTGCACACTTTTCACCATCATCAGGGAGAAGACGAATAAAACCTATTGACATACTAATAATTTAAAACTATGATTATACACAGACAATTTCATTTTCTTCTTATCATGAGAAGGCTGAGGGACTGGCCCGATGAAGCCCGGCAACCTGCTTGAACCGTCATAGGTGAAGAGCAAGGTGCTAATTCCTGCAGAATGAATCATTCATTCTGGAAGATAAGATCGTGAAGTTCACTTTTTTTGAACGTACCGCTCTCTTTCTTTCAGAAGGAGAGCGTTTTTGTTTTCTTGGAAAGGGTGAAAAACATGAGCGAATTCATTACGGTTTATTATCAAACAGAGGCGAAAAATTTATATAAAAAAGCGGAAAGCATCGCTGTAGGCATGACCGTAGGCAGTTGGACCGATCTGCCGCTTGCACGGCAGGAAATGCTGGCTGCCTACCTCGGCACAGTGGGAGATGTAATCATAAAGGATGAAAAAGACGGGATACAGCGAGGGATCATATCGGTCTGCTATCCGGTTCGCAACATCACACCTGATATCCCTGCTCTCTTAACTACCGTATTCGGCAAATTATCTATGGACGGAAAAATCAGGCTGCTAGACATCGACTTCCCCCCTTCCCTACTCTCGCAATTTCCCGGACCTGCATTCGGTATCGCCGGAATACGGGAGCAGCTCAATGTACATGATCGTCCACTGCTGATGAGCATCTTCAAGTCCTGCCTCGGACTTCCGCTCGGCGAATTAGAAACACAATTTGCCGCACAAGTTGAAGGTGGTGTCGATCTCATAAAAGATGATGAAATCTTCTTCGTAGAGGATAAGGCACCGCTTGCAGAACGGCTCGCTGCATATAATCGTATTATCAAAGCAGCAGATCGTCCCGTGCTGTATGCGGCTAATCTTACCGGACCGGTTCATCAATTAGTCGATAGAGCCAAATACGCAATCGACTATGGAGCCAATTGCCTGCTTATAAATGTGCTGCCGTATGGCTTCGACATCCTGCACCGGCTCGCAGCAGACCCGGATGTTACTGTACCGCTCATGGCACATCCTGCAATGGCTTCAATTCCAACATCTAGCTAAACATATCGCAGGACAACAGGCTGTACAACAACAGTCGTTAACCTATCGGGCCGCAGGACATATATAAATAAACATATTATAGAACGAATATTCGGAAGAAGGGGGAAATACTATGGCTTATATTACATTTTTAGAGACGAAAGAACAACTTGTGAAAGGAAATGAAGTAAGGGAGTTCTTGAAGAGCCAGGATGTTATCTATGAAAAATGGGGTGTGGACCGCTTAGATGAAAACTTACGGGAGAATTACTCCCCATCAGCTGAAGAAAAACAGCAAATTATCGACTCCTTCCGCACAGAAATCGCCGATCTGAGCGCAAGACGCGGCTATCAGACTGAGGACATCATCGTCCTGTCGGAACAGACACCAAATCTCGATGGGCTGCTGGACAAATTTAGAGAAGAGCATCATCACACCGATGACGAGGTACGCTTCTGCGTGGATGGGCATGGCATCTTCACTCTAAAAGGAATTGATGGGCGCTATTTCGACGTTGTGATGGAACCGGGAGATCTGATCTCAGTGCCAGCCTATACTCGGCATTGGTTTACGTTATGTGAAGATCGTAAAATCAAATGCATTCGTATCTTTGTCACACCGGCCGGTTGGGAGGCAATTTATGATGAAACTGCCGCATCCTCAAACTAATCGAAAACAGAAAGGGAGCAGCTCTACAGGCTCCTCCCTCTCCATTTCCATACTTCAATATCTCCAGTTCACGAATCGGCCCTGTGACAATAACACCTCTTATCTCGATTCAGTCACCTCAGCACCATCCAGATTCTGCACTGTGAACAGTCTATAGTACGCACCCTGCCGATTCATCAGGTCCTGATGCGTGCCCTCTTCCTTGATCTGTCCATCCTCAATCAGCACAATCTTATCCGCATGAGTAATTGTAGACAGACGGTGAGCGACGATAAATGTCGTTCGATTATGCGCCAGTCGATCCAGCGACTGCTGAATGAGATGCTCAGACTCAAGATCAAGTGCCGAAGTCGCCTCGTCAAGAATAAGGATACCCGGATTTTTCAAGAATACGCGAGCAATCGCAATACGCTGCTTCTGTCCACCGGACAACTTCACACCGCGCTCTCCAATCTCGGTATCGTATCCATTCGTAAGTTCCATAATAAAGTCATGCGCATTGGCCGCTTTGGCCGCTTCAATCACTTCTTCTTCGCTCGCCTCTGGAGTCCCCATAAGGATATTCTCGCGGATAGAATCGCTGAACAGAATATTATCCTGCAGCACCATACCGATCTGGCTGCGCAGGCTCTTCATTGTTACATCACGCACATCATAGCCGTCAATGCGCAGCATTCCTTCCCTCACATCATAAAAACGGGGAATAAGGCTGATAAGCGAAGATTTCCCTCCCCCGCTTGCTCCAACCAGCGCAACCGTCTTACCCGGTTCAACCGTCAGATTGATTCCTTTTAATACGTCTTCTCCTTCTGATAAATAGCGAAAACGAACATTCTCGAACACGACCCGTCCTTCAAGCTGGGGCAACTCGCGCGCGTTCGGCTTATCCGTCACATCATACGGTTCATCCATGAATTCAAATACACGATCCATTGATGCCAACGCCTGCGTAAGCGTGGTTGACGAATTAACCAGACGACGCAGCGGTGCATATAAACGGTCCAGATACGCATAGAATGCAATCAGCGAACCTACTGTTAGATCCCCTTGAATAACCTGATATCCGGCAACCGCAATTACACAGAGCGGCGCAATATCAGTAATCGTATTCACAGCAGCAAATGTTTTGGCATTCCAACTCGTATGCTCAAGCGCCCGCGATAAAAAATTCTTATTGCGTTCATCGAATTGACCCTGCTCATGTTCTTCAAGCGCAAAGCTTTTAATAACGGGTACTCCCTGTACTCGTTCGTGCAAATGCGCCTGCAACGTTGCCAGCGCTTGCGAACGCACCCGTGTCAAATGGCGCAGCTTAGAGTAGAAATACTTCACTGAAAATCCATAGAGCGGAAACATACAGATGGAGACCAGTGTAAGCCAACCGTCCAGCGAAAACATAATGGCAAGCGCGATAAACAGCGTAATTAAATCCAACCAAATATTCATAAGACCCGTATCTACAAAACTCTTCGTCTGCTCCACATCATTAATGACACGAGAGATGACCTCACCTGCACGATGATTGTGGAAATAACGAAGCGACAGTCGCTGAATATGATCAAATGCCCGATTTCTAATATCATATAGCACCGAATTCGAAACCGATTGTGCCAAATACTGCCGCCAATACTCAATGGGCCAACGCACAACAGTAAACAGCAAAAACACAATGCCCATTACATATAGCAATTCTTTAATCTTATCATCCGGCGATATGTTCGCCGGGAGAATATCATCCACCACATACTTTAACAAGAGCGGCATAATAAGCGGTATTCCGAATTTTAAAATACCAATCACAATAGTCAGCGCAATTTTCTTTCGGTACGGCTTGACAAATATCAGGTACCTTCGTATGCTGCCCACATTCTCAGCTCCCTTCTGCGCCACTTACGATTGAATAAAAAACTCCCTTTCGTCGCGAAAAGGAGTCTCACTGATTTCGTAAATGCAAGTATCGTTCATACCAGCGCTCAACAAAGCCCGGGTGAAAAGGTCCCCTTCTCTCTTGTATCCAGGTAACGACTTCCTGCACTCCCTTATATACCATATCCACGACATCTTGAGGATATTGCATTTGTCGGCTGTGCAGTGCAAACTCTTCCTTATCCAGAATGGTGTAGCTCATATCTGGATAGACCTTCACATCAAGGTCATAGTCTATGTACGTCACCAAGTCATTGCGTAAAGAAAACGGAGAGCCTATATTGCAGTAATAATAAATGCCATCGGTTCGGATCATTGCAATCGTATTAAACCATTGTCCACGACCAAACGTACATATGGCTGGTTCGCGCGTTCGCCACTCCCGTCCATCCGATTCGGTGACTCGGACATTGTCGTTCCCACCGATTAGGACAGCGTCACTCAGATGCAGCAGCAGGGTTTTATCCCATGAGCGGTGAAATAATTGATTATGCTTATAGCTTTCGATGCGAAACGGGGTTCCGGGTGACGTCATCACGCTCTCCTTCCTTCTCATAATAATATATACGCACACTCCTTCACGCTCATTTTCTTCTTGGCGCGAAAGAAATGAGCGCCGTTTACTCTATATCTATATCCGTATCTGTATGAAGCATTAATTTCTTGGACAATGTAATATATTCCTTTACTTCATACCCAAGCTGCTGGTAGAAAGGAAGCACCTTCTTATTATCCTGATTTACCATAATAAATACTCTTGTTACGCCTCTTTCTTCAAATCGCTTCTCAAGCGCTTCTACCAGCTTACGTCCAATGCCCATCCCCTGCAGTTCAGGATTTACGGCGAGCCGGTAAAAATAGCCGCGTGTTCCGTCAATGGTTCCGACGATAACACCAGCGACTTCTCCTTCATGTTCTGCAATCATAACCAGGTCGCTATCCCAGGCAAGCTGCTTGGCCAGAGCATCGAGGGTCTCCGTTTCCGTCTGTTCCAAACCTGTATCCTGCCAGATGCGTGTGATGTGTACATAATCTCCTAAACGAAACGACCGTATTAACACGCCAACGTCCTCCCTGCTTTTCGTCTATCTTTTATTTTACACTACATGATGTTAAATGTCGCTATGTACAGGGTAGGAAAAGCGCAGAAAAAGAAAAACCTGCCGAAATCAGACAGGTTCTCAGCATCACCGCTAGCTTCTAAATAGCTGCTGCCACTGCTGATATAGATTCCGCACGGCTTGTTGCTTTTCACTGATGATTGAATTCCGTTCTAGAATCAGCTCTTCTATACGAAGAAGAGCCTGATCTACTTTATCAAGGGCAAATACATCCAGAGTATCTTCCTGAAGAAGGATGGCACGACGATCATTCAAATCCATTTTCATCCATTGATACGAAGCAAGAATTTGGCGCTCCTGATCGAGACTGTCAGACATTTCTGCTTCCCAAGTCAGAACTTCTTCAAGAGGATACATACATTACTGCCCCTTTCTTATTTGTTTTGTTCCCTAAGTATATTCATTTTTTTCCAACGCAAACCCTTTCATTTCACCTAAATTTTTATGAATATTTGATGAATTATCTAAAAACATGTACTCTCATGTGCGTATATTTCATTGATGTTTAAAAAGGAGTCATTGCGGCAAAAGTAAAAGAGGTACAAAAAGGCAGGGGGTGAGTGTCGGACATGTATGTAGGGCGCAGACTTGATGAATTGAGCGATGTTCCGCTTGCACAATGGAAGATAGAAGAGCTTTTGTATTACCACAATATGATGAGTGAAACAGCAGCATTTCTTAATACGCAAGGTGTAAGCTATCATCACAAAATTATCGAAGAAATTGACAACAGAGGGGGCATCCCCGGTGATGGAGGGGGCTGGGATCACAGCTCCCGTGTAATTTATGATTAATTCTACTGAATAAAAACAGTAGGAAAACATATTTACTATACTTTTTTATCTGTTTTGTATTGAATTATAATAGCAGTACGATATAATTAAATCTGTAAATATATTCGTGTACAACCATAAAGGAGGAGTTACGTCATGGCAAAATTTGAATTACCAGCTCTACCTTATTCTTTCGATGCACTTGAACCGCACATCGATGCACAAACAATGGAAATCCATCACGACAGACACCACGCAACATATGTTAACAACTTAAACGCAGCGCTTGAAGGCAATGCTGAGTGGGCTGACAAAAGCATTGAAGATCTGATGCGTAACATCGATAGCGTACCTGAGAATATTCGCACAGCTGTACGCAATAATGGCGGCGGTCATTATAACCACAGCATGTTCTGGCAAATTATGAGCCCGAATGGCGGCGGCGCACCAACAGGTGATGTTGCTTCAGCTATCAATGACGCTTTCGGCAGCTTCGACAAAATGAAAGAAGAATTTGCAAAAGCAGCGGCTACACGCTTCGGTAGCGGTTGGGCTTGGGTTGTTGTTGACAACGGCAAGCTGGCTATCACCAGCACACCAAACCAAGATAACCCACTGATGGAAGGCAAAACGCCAATCCTTGGTCTTGATGTATGGGAGCATGCTTACTACCTCAAATATCAAAACAAGCGTCCGGATTATATCTCCGCTTGGTGGAACACAATTAACTGGGATGAAGTAAACAAGCGTTTCAACGACGCGAAGTAACTTTCTAACCATTAGTCTATAACAAAAACGGCTTTCTTTAATGGAGGCCGTTTTTGTTATATGTTTTTTCCTTTTTTTAACTGAAATAATTTGGTAAAATCAAACCTATATTAGAAAAAAGGAGTGGATGTATTTGAACCTCGCAGCGGTTGCCGCTGAACAGCGGCGTTATATCCAGCGTGTCTTCTCATGGATGTTCGTTGGATTATTGCTGACGGCTATCGTCGCTTACCTGCTCAGCGGAAATGAGAATGTATTAGCTTATTTTAACGAACATCCGTATGCATTTTTTGGCATAGTAGTCGCGGAGCTTGTGATGGTATTTTATTTATCAGCACGTGTACACAAGTTATCGGTTACGAGTGCGACCCTTCTTTTCTTTGTTTACGCCGCGCTTAATGGCATCACGTTTTCGCTGTTGTTTGCTCTATATACATCAAGCTCCATCGTACTCACCTTCCTTATTACAGCCGGTATGTTCGGTGCATTGGCCTTATACGGTTATGTGACAAAGCGCGATCTCTCAAAAATGGGTTCCATTCTATTCATGGCGCTCATTGGATTGATTCTGGCAACTTTGGTCAATTTCTTTCTTCAAAGCAGCAGTTTGTACTGGATTACAACATATGCAGGCGTCATTATTTTCTGCGGCCTTACCGCATATGACATCCAAAAAATCAAAGAAGCAAACGTCCTTGGGAATGAAGGATCTGACGAAGAAACCAAAGAGGCCATTATGGGCGCACTTATTCTCTATCTTGATTTCATTAACTTATTTCTTTATCTGCTGCGTATCTTTGGCAATCGGGACTAATTGCAGCATTCATAGAACAAGGGGGCGCGGATGCGCCCCCTTGTTCTTATTCTTCCGCCTCACTTTTTAACTCTTTTCTTTTACGTGCATACAGTTTTAGCTCTTCGAATAGATCAGATGCGGAATAGCTTTCTTCATCAAAAGAAACTCCATAATAATAACGCCCCTGCTCCTCTCGTTTCCATGCCATACTGCCGCGCACAACAAACGGTTGTTCATATACTGTAAAGTGCAATTCAATTTGCATCTGCTCTTTTTGTGCCGGAAGCGCAAGCGACGTTGATACCTTCGCTCCTTTAAGACTGAGATCATGAATTCTTACTTCACCAGGCTTGCTGTGAACATAGCGATCCCCTATTTTAATAATATTGAACGTACCTACAATCCCATCGGAAAATACGAGACGGAAGCCTTCTTTTCTTTTATACTCCATATCTTTTACTCCTCTCTGGGCCTGACTTATACTTACGCTACAATAAGCTCTGCTGAAATCCTTCCTGCAATGCAGCAACAAGCTTTTTATGCGACACAGAGAAGGGATATCGCTCCATCTCTTCTATCGTCGCCCATATCGTTCGGGATTTTGCGGCATCATCCCCAAGCTCCTCTACTTGCCCTTCGTATGTAGCTATATACGTGTGTAAATTCCACTGCAGATGCGAAAACACATGACTGTGCTCCATCACCAAATCCTGCGGTACACATGCAACACCGAAGTTCTCATACATATACATACTGAGCGTACGCCGCGCTTCTTTCTCGTCGGTATATTCAACATTAGGGAACTCCCACAGGTTCGCAAGCAGGCCGCTTTCCGGACGCCGATGAATAAGAAATCGTCCATCTTCACGCTGCACAAGCGCAACCGCTCTCTCCTCTATTCGTCCTTGCTTTGCTTTCTTCTTGATCGGAAGTGACTCCTGCACCCCGTTCTCGCGAGCACGACAGTGTGCAGCGACTGGACATGTCATACAGCGCGGCGAACGCGGAATACAGATGAGCGCCCCTAGCTCCATCAGTGCTTGATTAAAAAATGAGGGATTACGATGTGCGATAATTTCCCGGACAATGCCCTCAAACAATTTGCGGGTACTTATCTTTGCGATATCGTCTTCAATGAGAAAAATTCGAGACAACACCCGCATCACATTTCCGTCAACTGCCGGCTCCGGCAGCCCATACGCAATGCTGAGAATGGCACCTGCTGTATACGGTCCAACCCCTTTAAGCGCGTGTACATCTTCCGGATTGTTCGGTACGATTCCTCCGTACTTCTCCTGCACTTCCTGCACCGCAGCATGCAAATTACGGGCGCGCGAATAATATCCCAGCCCTTCCCAATGTTTATATACTTCTTCAAGTTCCGCCGCAGCTAAATCTTCCGGTGTCGGGAACCGTTCCATAAAACGTTCATAATATGGAATTACAGTTTCTACCCTCGTCTGCTGCAGCATAATTTCAGATACCCACACCCTGTACGCATCTCTGCTTTTGCGCCACGGCAAATCCCGCTGCTGTCTCTCAAACCAATATAATAAATCATCCTGAAATTGTTGAATGGAAAATGAGCCAATAATCTCCCGCTGTTTCTCCTGCTGCTTTTTTGCCATGAATTATTCATCACTCCCGTTTCTTGAAATGGGCGCAAAAGCCCACATATGCAGCTTGTTTGTCCCGCCTTCAATACAATCATTAATGCTTTGCCAGAATACGCCGGGCGCTGCCTTATCTTTACATCGTTTCCTTTTTATCTTACGATAGGCTTCTATTGTCGGAACATGAAACATTTCTACAAACAAATTGGGTTGATCTACACCTTCATATACGATAAAATCATCAACACCGATCTGCTGCATCGCCATGGCAATGTCATCGATTTTTCGCAAATAGTCTTCACGCTTGTCTGCTTGAATTTTGTATTCAGCGAACACTTGAATGTTGTGCATTCTATTTCCCTCGCTTTGTCATACGTATGTAATAGTTAAGGCGAAAGTTTGAACAGTTTATAAAAAAAAATGTATTTTATGTAAAATAGCTAAACATAAGACGCATTTTCCTTTATAATAAATCATAACAACTTACATTGCATCATTTACAAACAATCAAAAAGGTGCAAGTAAAAACACGGCCATTTTGGCCGACAATGGAATTGGAGGAATTCATACTTGGATACAGGTACCCACATTGCCATGGGTTTTGGTCTCGCAGGTCTCGCGCATTTGGATCCTACTGTAGCCGCTCATCCCGAACTTGCCGGCGCCGTGCTTCTTGGCACGCTGATCGGTTCGCACGCACCCGATTTTGATACGGTGTTGAAACTTCGGGGCAATGCCACGTATATTCGCAACCATCGTGGACGGTCCCACTCCATTCCGGCAATTCTCATCTGGGCAGGCCTAATCAGCGGAGGAATTTATGCCTTTTTCCCTGGCATTTCCTATCTACACTTGCTGCTATGGACATTGCTCGCTGTGGTCGTACATGTGTCGATTGATTTGTTCAACTCATACGGCACACAAGCGGCTCGACCGTTTTCTAAACAGTGGATTTCTCTTAATGTTATTAACATCTTCGACCCATTCATCATGGGTATCCATCTCATCGGCTTTCTGTTCTGGGCTGCGGGCTTCCATCCCGGATACGTATTTAGCGCCGTCTATGCGGTCATGATTACGTACATTATTCAACGGGTAATGGCCTACCGTAAGCTGGTGCAAGCAGTAAAGGCTGATCTGGGTGAAGAAGGTCATTATGTGCTGCTGCCAACTATTCGCTGGACTCGTTGGGGAATTGTCGCTGAGACAGCTACAGCCTCCTACGTAGGTGAGTTGCGCAATAAGCAGATTATCTGGCATGATACTTTCTATAAAAAAGATGAGAATCAAGTTGTCGAGAATGCGAAGCAGGATGCGAACATACAAGCATTTCTTTCCTTTACACGCTATCCGCACGTATATACAAAAAAACGCGAGTTCGGCCACGAAGTACGCTGGATTGATCTGAGATACCGGACGAAGACTCATTATGCGTTTGTCGGAATTGTCTATCTGGATGAAGGGTTGAACATTATCGACTCCTATACGGGTTGGGAATACCGTGAACATAAAATCGAAAGCAAAGTTCTTGTGCCTGAATTGGCATTGGAAAAATCATAAAGCAGGTGCAACACAAAGCCGGACACAATGTACTGTGTCCGGCTTCTTTGTATATATAAAAGCAAAAAAGCTGCGTCAATTACTTGTGCACAGCTTTTGTTACAGGGAGAGGTCTCCCGTTATTATTTTTTCTTCTTTCCTGTACCCGGTTTTGTATTCTGCATTCTCCGAGTCATCTGATTCAATTGCTTTTGATTCAGATTCATACCCATTGACCGGGCAATTTGCTGCAGCTGCTTCTCATCCATCTGCATGTTGGACATCTGATTCTTCAGATACCATACGCCGATCGCAAAGCCGCCGACCAAACCGACAATCAATGTAAGAACCGGAATAATATATTCCCACATAATGCTCGTCCCTTCCACTCATAATTTTCAGGCAATCAAGTGATATTTTACTTTGCTTACTTCAACTTGTCAAAGTGTTTGCCTATTTTATGGTGTGAAGAAATGCTGCGTATAGTACGTTCCATATACACCTACGCCCAACTTTTTAAAGGATGGATTCAGTAAGCTTTTCCGATGGCCGGCGCTGTTCATCCATCCGAACACCGCTTCAATCGGATCAGGGTAGCCCATCGCAATGTTCTCAGCAGCCAATGTATACTTAATCTTCTGTTCCGCCATTAAATCAAATGGGGATTTACCGCTGTATGTTGTGTGCGAAAAATAGTTATGATCGCTCATGTCCTTGCTGTGCTTGTAGGCCGAAGCAGCGGCTTGGTCACTCCAGGTCAGCGTCTGCGCCTTCTTCTTCGAACGCTCGATATTCGTAATCCATAGCACCTGCTTAGCAGCATCACGGTTTACCGTTGCCGTATCTGTTGGGTAAGAAGGAATGACCGGCTTCTTTGTATACTGATAGGTGTAGCTAAAGTACTTCTTCTGGACAATTTCAGCAGGATTAACAATGCGGAGCCCTAATAATCGTTTGTTATCGAGCGTATCATAGTACGCAATAACGGCATGTAAACCATTTTTATATAATACTTTCTCCCCACTGTCATTGGAGAAGATGAACTTCGCTCCATACAATTCCCATTCCGGTTTTGCCACATATTTCAGCTTTTTTTCTACCTCGCCGCGGCTCATTCCTATCTTCACCCCATTATACTGTGCTGAGGGATCGTTAGAGAACAGTTCCGCTACATGCCCATCACGAAAGCCGACCCATTGTTTATCATATATCCACCACTTGGTCTGCTTTACTCCAGTATAGGCAGCTTTTTCGTTACCAAGCTTTTTTCTGACAGTATCCCAGCGATCACCCAGATCTGCCTTGAAGCTCGATGAGACTGTGCCTACTTTTGACTGCGGGGGAGGCTGCGGTGTACTGAGCTTCGGTTTTTGGCCGAGCCAAACAGAGCGTGTACTATGGTCATACCCTACTTCTTTACCAAGCTTCTCGCCGATATAGCGCAACGGAACATATGTGGTTCCTTCGTATGTAATTGTTTTCGGCACAGCATTTCCGTTGTTTTTATAAACCTTTGGATCACTTGTATCCTTTTTCCCATCAAAGTAATAAGTAACAGGATAAAAGTAGGCCGAGATGGTTTCTTTAAAGTCATCGGCTTCGCTTGTCCCGATCCATACTCCTGTTGTAAATGCAGCTGTCAATGCAAGTAGAGAAACCGTTAGTTTGCCTACTGTTTTTCTCACATGGCAACAACTCCTCGCCGCTTATTGATAAAAAAAGCGCCCCTAACCGTACTCCCATGGTCAGTGAACGCTTCTTATCAATAAATGGTATCATCCAAATTTTTCTTTGTCTATAATCCATTAAACGCAAATGCGTCCAAATTATGCACGCTGATAGTCCCTGGCAAATTCGGCAGCAGCTTTTTTCGCTTTTGCTTCCGCCTCAGCAAAAATCTCGTCTGCACGATCCGGTGCTGCAGCCATACCCTCAACATAGATGTGGCTGTAGTCGGTAATTCCGATAAAGCCCATAATACTTTTTAGATATTTATCTGTAAATTCAGCATCCACAGCCGGACCCTCGGAATAAATTCCACCGCGACCTTGAATATGCATGCAGCGCTTGTCAGCAAGAAGACCTTGTGGCCCATTTTCTGTGTATTTGAATGTTTTACCGGCGATAACAATGTTATCAATATACGCCTTCAGCATAGGAGGATAGCTTAAATTCCACATTGGAGTTACAAAAATCAACTTATCGGCAGCAATAAATTGGTCAAGCAACTCTGTCATGCGGCCCAATACACGCTTTTCTTCCGCACTCAATTCTTCATTTTGTGCTACCTTGCCCCATGCACCGAGCACCATTCCATCAATTAACGGAATGTCGTCTTTATATAAATCAAGATGCTCAATTGTATCCTGCGGGCTGTGCTGCTTATATTCCTCTAAGAAACTCTCTCCAAGTCGTAAGCTGAACGCCAATTCTACAGGCTTCGGATTTGCGGTTACATACAATACTTTTGCCACAATAATCTCTCCTTTTCGTTTCGCATGTATTCATGCTTGTCTTTTCACTAAGGAAATTATACTTGATTATTTTTAGTAAGTAAAGTTCCATTTTGTAACTTTTACAGTTTTCGTCTTCCTTTCTACGTTATAGATTACCCTTTTTGCCTGTATGTAAAAAAAGTGCTGCCTATATTATCTCTGCAGCACTCTGATTTCACGCCAGCGTCCCAAACGATAGTACGCAATTGCAAATACCGCACTAACAATGAAGCTAGCTCCCATGCCATAGGCAATCCCCGCTTCACCGAACCATTCGGAGAATAATGCCGTCAACGGATAACGCAGGACCCAGAACGAAATAAAATTCAAGACAAGAATTTGAATCATTCCACCCGCACCGCGAATGACACCATTCAAAACAAAATTAATGCCAAGGAATGGATAGAAAAAGCATACTGTCGCTAAGTACGTCGTACCAAAAGCTATCGATTTGGGATTATCAACAAACAAATCCAACAAATACGTCGCTGACATATATACGAGAAGGGCAATCACAAGTGAGACACTCACAATTAAAATAATGCCGCTGCGCGTTATGTCGCTTACACGCTCCCATTTACCTGCACCGATATTCTGTCCGGCCATGCTGTTAATTGCTGAGCCTAATGTGACGATGGGCAGCATAATGAGACTATCCATGCGCTGTGCGGCACCAAAGCCCGCTACAACATCTTCTCCAAATGTGTTAACTACACTCATAATCGCCATCATGCCTCCGGAAATCACCATCATCTGTAGACCTGCCGGAATCCCCAGCTTAAAAATGGCAAGCGCATAGGCACGGGATGGCATGTGCGGACGAGTGAACGGAATCTTGCCCATCTTCTTCGTATAAATGAGCGCATACACAAAGGAAAAGCCTTGGGAGATGATGGTGGCTACAGCCGCGCCAACGACACCCATGTCAAAATAAGCAATAAATAACGGGTCCAGCACCGTATTCAAAATAACCGCCATAAATACGAAGCGAATAGGTGTACGGCTGTCTCCTAGCGCTCGTAATACCGTTCCGATAAAATTATAGCCAAATAAGAAGACAATCCCAATAAAATTCACCTGAAGATATTGCGTAGCCAGCTCATGAATGGCTGGAGGCGTCTTAATAAGGGTTAGAATATAAGGAGACAAAAAGTAGCCGACAACACCAATGCCGATCGAAAGCAGCGCAAAAACGACGACAAATGCGTTCAATGACTCCTTTAACCCTTCTTCATCATGCGCTCCCTTGCGCTGGGCCAGAATCGTCAAAGTAGCCCCATTCATCCCAATAATAAACGACAGCATCGTGAATACGATCGTCGCAGATACAGATACAGAAGCGAGTGCATCGGAGCCCAGCAGGTTTCCTACCCACAGGCTATCGATGAATTGATAGGATGTTTGCAGTACATTTGTCAAAAAAATCGGCAGGGAAAAGGCAATCATCTGCCGCATAATATTCCCTTCCGTAAAGTCCATGTTTCTTGATGCCATGAAGGTTTCTTCTCTCCTCTCTCGTCTTCATCATACCACTTGTTCTTTGTTACACGGAGAGTTTTGATGCAGCCAAACATTTTTGCCATGCAAAAAGCACGGCTCTTATTAGAACCGTGCCTACTTTATGTCACATCATGATGTCGCATTCTGTGTGCATGTGTTAGCAAAGGCGTGGATCTTCAAGCAGACGTTCTAGTTCTTCCTTATGACCGGTCTCGTCTGCAATCATGTCTTCAAGCTTCACCTTCAATGCGATCTGACCCGCTGCATCGGCTTGCTCTAAGCGCTGCTTGTAGCGTTCGATCGTTTCCGTTTCAGCTTGAAGCGCTTGTTCAAGCATTGATTTTACATCTTTAGGCTGCTTAACGGGTGCAGGTTCTACAACCGGCGTGCCGCCCAGCATTGAGATTTTCTCTGCCAGATAGGAAGCATGACCGAGTTCATCTGGAACTTCCTGCTCGAAGAACGGCTTAAGTACCTGGCGGCTTAAGCCTGAAACAGTCGCCGCGTTGTAAGTATACATAATCACAGCAGCATATTCGTTAGCAAGATCTTCGTTTAATCCATCAATGAGTTCTTGTAGTTTTTGATCCATATATTTTCATCTCCTGTCGCTTATTCTGTTTTCGTCCCGTTTATTATTCTTACCCTGTTTTAAAAAAATGAAAAACAAATTTATGTTTATTTGTGTCACAAAACAACGGGACACGGTGTCTACATAGTGAACGGCTTGGAGAGGAGGAAACGAAATGGAGGTCCGGGTCGCTTTGACAAAAGAAAAACTATTTGCTTCTGCACCTGCCGAAAGCTTTCAAGAGCTATTTACCACCTACTACCCTTCTGTTGTCCGACAAATTATGCGTGTCGTTAAAGAGAAGGCCGTAGCTGAGGATATTGCTCAAGAAGTTTTCCTGAAATTATACAATACTGATCGTACCCAGATCACAAATCTTCCCGCATGGCTTGCAAAAGCGGCGCTGCATATGGCTTATAACTACATACGGTCTACGAACCGAAGACAAGCCCGTGACGAGAAGGTAGGACAGGAACAAGAAATATACAGCCTCTCCTCAGAAGAGAATTGGCTGAAGCAAGATGAAATTTTAACCGTACGTGAAGTGCTGACTGAGATGGACGAGCGAGATCGAACACTGCTTATGATGAAATATTCCGGCTTTAATTACAAGGAATTGGCTGAAGCGGTGCAAGTTGAGAGCTCTTCTGTCGGCACGCTGCTCTCACGCGCTAAAACAAAATTCCGCACCATGTATAAACAAATAAGGGGGTATCAGGAATGAAATGCCCAAATGAAGGATTTCTTCAGTCATATCTAGATGGAGAAGTTGATCGTGAAGCAAGAAAGAGGTTCTCCTCTCATCTACAGCACTGCACAGCATGCCGTAGCCGAATGGAAGAAATCAAGAAGCTTGAGCAATGGGCAGAGCTTGCCCTGCAGGAAGCACTGCCGCAGCCATCAGCCGAGGATGTGCAGATTGATACGGAAGCCGCCTGGAAGCGGTTTGAGAAGCGCATACAATCACCATCCTCCATCACGACAAGAAAAAGAGAGGGAAAATCAATGAACAAATCGTATAAAAAATTACTCACAGGCGCTGCCGCAGCAGGGATTGTGCTCGGCTCCTTCACCATCCCACAGGTACAGGTGGCGGCAAGCAGCTTCCTTTCCATCTTCCGTGTGGATCAAGTGGAGATGGTAAAGCTCACCCAAACCGATATTAGCGAAATCGAGAATTGGATGGCGAACGGAGAAAACGGTGTAAAAGAAATCAAGGGCATCGGGAAAGTATGGATCGACGAAAAGGACGCAGAGCAGCAGGCACAGCAACACTTCAATAAAGCAGAAGAAGCGGAAAAAGCCGGGCATGCTATCCCAGCGGCACCTAAAGGATTTGCATTTGCAGGTCTTGATATTTCTCCTACCTTCCAAATCCATGCACAGCTCGACACTGAAAAAGCGAATGCCCTGTTAAAACAAGTAAAAGCGAAAACCTTCTTTGACGAGAAGCTCGACAACAAGCCGTTCTCCATCGCTGTACCTGAAATGAAAAATTACCATTTCAACTCTGAGGCGACGTCTAAAAACGGTCCCGTTTCCCAGCTGAACTACGGAATCGTGGGCGCTCCGGAGATTAAGGTACCGGAAGAGGTGAATATGGATGAACTGCGCAATACCCTGCTTTCTCTTCCATTTATCCCGCAAAATGTGAAGCAGCAGCTTGCAGGCATTAAGGATTGGCAGCGCACCCTTCCGATTCCATATGTAGAGGATAGCAAAAATCAAATGCGTTCGGTCACGGTGCAGGGCGTAAAAGGGTTTGCATATAAGACAGAGTATCAAACCTTCTTGATCTGGCAAAAAGGGGACAAAATCCACCACCTTGAAATGTATGATGACAAAAAAGAAAAAAGCATCGATGCTCTGATCGCCTTGGCTAATCAGCTACAATAAAGAAAAACCAAAGAGCAGCTCCCCACTTCGGGAGGAGCTCTCTTTGGTTTGTATAGGAGACTAGCAGATGAACGAATATGTAATCGAAACATACCAGCTTACAAAGCAGTACAACGGCAAGGCCGGCTGCCGTGATATTACCCTCTCCGTTCCGAAAGGAGTCGTTTTCGGATTCCTTGGTCCGAACGGAGCCGGCAAGAGCACATTCGTGCGCACGCTGCTCGGTCTTCTGCATCCGACAGCGGGGAGCGGACACATTCTCGGCTCCCCGATCGGAAGCGTGGAGTCAAGACAAAAAGTTGGCTACCTGCCGGAGCTTTTCCGCTATCCGGATTGGCTAACAGGCCGCCAACTGCTTGAGGCACATGCAGATTTGTGTCGGCTGCCGCGCAGCCTACGCGCAGAACGCATTGACTTTCTGATTGGGCGGGTCGGACTGGCCGGTCGCGGCAATGAAAAAATCCGCGGCTATTCGAAAGGAATGCAGCAGCGGATCGGACTGGCCTGCGCCCTTTTATCAGACCCAGACATCGTCTTTCTTGATGAGCCAACCTCTGCGCTTGACCCAATCGGACGACGTGAAGTTCGTGAATTGATGGCCGAGCTGCGCGATGAAGGCAAGACGGTCTTTTTAAACAGCCACCTGCTCAGCGAAGTGGAATCGATCTGCGACCACATTGCCATCATCCATCGCGGAGAGCTGGTTGTGCAGGGTGAATGGCGCAGCCTAGCTGCCGTACATCCTCAGGTGGAACTGACGCTCTCCTCTGCTCCTACCGACCTGTGGAATCGTGTCAGCCCGCTCGTACAAAGCGCCGACCTGCTCAGTGAAGCAGGAGAAAAAAGCCAGTGGTTGATTGGTTTATCTGCGGAAGATGACGTAGCCCAACTGATCCATCAGCTAAGCACAATGGGCATTTCCATCTATCAAGTCATCCCCCGCGTCCCTCACCTAGAGGACGTGTTTATGCACTGGGTCAATCAAAAGGAGGAGCAGGATTCGCATGTGGATTATCGCTAAACTGACGTGGCGGGAAATTCTGTCCAAACGTATTTTTCATATTACTTTATTTATGTCGTTCGCTTTTCTGCTCTTTTACGGGATTGCTACATACTACGCTGCCCAGGAAGCTGCAGAGGGAATGAGCGGACATACTTCACCAGCAGACTTCATTCTAGCGCAGACGTTCTTTGCTACCCAGCTTCTCGGCATCGGCCTGTATTTTGCCGCGTTTATTACCGCTCTGCTGGCGATTTTAAGCAGCGTCGGCAGCATTGCCAGCGACATCGAAAGCCACCAGATAGATATGCTGCTCGCCCGTCCCCTGCGCCGCAGATCGATTGTTCTCGGCAAATTTGTTGGACTTGGTATTTTATTGGTTGCCTATGCCGTGTGCCTCTTTCTCGGCGTGTTGGGCATCAACCAATGGCTTGGCGGAGAATACCTGCGCTTTGAGGTAACCACCCTGCAGGTGATAAAATCGCTTGCTACGTTTATCATCCAGCCGCTGCTGCTAGCCGCGGTTGCCCTGCTTTTCAGCAGCATGATGACGACCGTGAACGGGGGCATTATTCTTATCGTGCTGTACGGCATCAGCTTCATCGGCGGATTTGTGGAGCAGCTTGGCGTATTGATGGAGAAAACAGCCATGATCAATATGGGCATTATCTCCAGCCTTATTTTCCCGCTTGATTCGCTGTTCCGTAAGATGACCATTTATTTGTTTGACACCGCAGGCGATCCTTTATCATTTGCGACACAGGGATTATTCGGCAGCCTGTCGACACCGAGCAACCTGATGATTTTTTATGCGCTGCTGTACGGGGCAGCCGCACTATGGCTCTCCATTCGTTATTTTGCTGCGCGGGACGTCTAACCTTCATGTTTCATCTCCTTTTCTATAGGGAAACCTAGAATGTAATGCATAATTTAGAAAGGAGATGACAGAATGGATCGAAGCCAGCTAGAGCAGAAGATTTCGGCTGTCATGGATAACAACGAAGTCTGCTCCTTTGCTACCGTGGAAGGAAACAAGCCGCATGTTCGCTATATGGTGCTCTTCCATGACGGACTCACCATCTATCTTGCCACGAACCGCAAAACGCATAAGGTTGAGGAGTTGGAAAACAACCCGAACGTCCACATCATTGTCGGCTTTGACGGAACCTGGTCCTCTGAGATTCTGCAAATCAGCGGGACGGGAACAGTCACCAAGGATGACAGCCTGCGTGAAAAGGTATGGAACGAAAAATATTTCAAGCGCTGGTTTGATGGCCCGCAGGACCCGAATTATGTGATCCTTGAGATTACGCCGAACCGCATTGAATACTTCGCTGGGGAAACCGAGCCTGAAGTATGGGAAGCATAATAACAAGAAAAAAAAACAGGCAGGCACCCGTGAGGTGTCTGCCTAATTCGTAACCGTTTCAAATGTAATCTTTTTATTCGTAATAGGAATTTTAATCAATGTGGCCGGATACGTAATGACCTGTGTATACATCCTGCCCGGTTCCGGTTCATTGTATTTTACTTTTACAACTACATCATTTCCTCTCTCTACAACACCAACAACCTGCACGCTATAGCCTCCATTCGGCTTCGCACCCGCAGCAATTCCTACATAGATGCTGTCAGTATCCCAGATGGAGTCAGCAAACTTCTGCTTCTTATGATCATCGAACCAACCTTGAATGCGCGGTGAGACGGCAGGTGCTGTACCAGGAGAAGGATATGCCACCTCGAATTTTAATGGTTTCTCAGCCACTTTTTTCTCCCCCAGTGAAATGGTTTGATTTGCCGCATTATACCCTACGTGCAGTCCAAGCTTCTCAGAAATAAAACGCAGCGGCACATAGGTTGTATCTTGATGGATGAATGACGCCGGAACGTAATTCATGCCGTTAAAATACTGCTGCTCTTTATCGCTTGGTTTTATTTCCTGTCCATTCATAACAAACGTGGTAGGCTTCATGCTTACATCTATCTTGGTCAGTGCGGCGTACGAGAATCCGGCTGCGCTCATAAGCGCAATGCCTGCAAACACCCCCACCGCAAACGTTTTAGCTGTACCTTTTTTCATTATGCTCACCTCGTACATTTATTCTTCATTCTTTTAGACGGATAAACGAAGGAAAAGCATGCACAAAAGCGTGACAAACTCTATCTTACTTGATAGATAGCAAATTTACAAAGGGAATGCCTGTATAAACCGGAAAACTTATTTTCAATATTGAAATGATTTTTTCATTATTGAAACACATGCAGCATAGAAAGCCCTTCATACGAATAAATTCATCTGGCATATAATTTGCAGTTTAATTAAAAATATAAATTTATAGACGGAGCGTGAGGAATATGAAAATCGACATCAATTGCGATATGGGCGAAAGCTTCGGCATGTATGAATTAGGTAATGATGAAGAAATGATGAAATATGTAAGTACCATTAATGTGGCCTGCGGCTATCATGCAGGTGATCCATTGGTGATGCGGCGCACAGTAGAGCTTGCCAAGCACTATGGAATTAATGTGGGGGCGCATCCCGGTTTTCCGGATCTTATGGGCTTCGGTCGACGACGCATGACAGCGACAGCGGAAGAAGTGGAGAACTACATTCTATACCAGGTAGGCGCACTTCAAGCGTTCCTGCATGCATATGATATGCAGCTATCCCACATTAAACCACACGGTGCGATGTATATGATGGCAATGGAAAATGATGATCTTGCCCAAGCCGTTCTTAATGCTACAGAAAAGATTGACAAGCGCCTGCCGCTCTTTGCGCTGAATAATTCATCACTAGCACGACTCGGTCAAGAACAGGGCTTCAACATTATATTTGAAGTATACGCAGACCGTGAACATGATGAAACCGGTGGTATTGTTATGACACGCAAAGGCGCAGATTATACCGATATGGAAGAGAGAGCCCGCCGCGTAGTGCGTATGATTACGGAAGGGAAGGTCGTGACGCATGACGGAAAAGATATTGGGCTAAAGGCTGAAACAGTATGCATACACGGTGATCATCCTGATGCGCCAAAATTGGCACAAGCGATCATTCAGCAGCTTGATAAGGAGGGCATTGATCGCAATGCTGACTTCTTCGTACAGCAAGCGTAGCACATAAAAAAGCTAGAGGTACCGCTATACAAAAAGGGCTTCCCATCACTTATGGGTCAGCCCTTTTTGTATAGCGTATACTCCTATATATTACAAAATAAGTTTCTGCTCCAGATACGCAATAACCTGCTCGGCGCACTCATTAAGAGACGTTGCATCCGTTGTGATTATAAGCTCCGGCAGCTCGGGCTCTTCATACGGAGCAGAAACTCCTGTGAATTCCGGAATTTCGCCTGCTTTCGCCTTCGTATATAACCCCTTCGGATCACGCTTCTCACACTCTTCAAGCGCACACTGCACATACACCTCAATGAATTCACCGTCTTCCATCAGACTGCGGGCCAGTTCTCGATCCGCACGGTACGGAGAAATAAATGCCGTTAGCACGATCAGACCAGCATCGACGAATAATTTCGCTACCTCACCAATGCGGCGAATGTTCTCCGTCCTAGCTTCCGGGCTAAAACCGAGGTCTTTGTTAATCCCATGCCGAATGTTATCTCCGTCAAGCAGATACGTATGCGCATCTTTTTCATGCAGGCGCCGCTCTACCTCATTAGCAAGCGTCGATTTTCCTGCACCGGATAGACCGGTAAACCACAGCACTACGCTCCTATGTCCGTTTTTTCCTTGCCGATCCGCTTTCGTTATCGCACTCTGATGCCAGACAATGTTTGTATTATGTGACGCCATATCGTATGCTCTCCCCATTTCGCATTAAGCATTGCCTGCAGGAATTTTCATACCACGAATCAGTACCTCTACCACTTCTGGACGGCTAAACTCAGGCGGCGGCGCTTCACCACGGCTCAACATCTCTCGTACCTTTGTACCCGAGAGGTGCAGATGATCTTCTGGGCTGTGTGGGCATGTTTTTGCTGATGCCATATTGCCGCACTTGGTGCAATAGAAGCTGTGTTCAAAAAACAATGGCGTAATCCCCAGCTCCTCAGCAGTAAAATGCAAGAAAATCCGTTGGGCATCATACGTACCGTAATAGCTACCAACACCAGCATGATCACGCCCTACAATGAAATGTGTGCACCCGTAATTCTTGCGTACCATCGCATGGAAGATCGCCTCGCGCGGCCCCGCATAGCGCATTGCCGCCGGAAACACTGCCAGAAATACACGCTCTTGAGGATAGTAACCCCCAAGCAGCACTCGATAGCTCTCCATTCGAATATCAGCGGGAATATCATCTTCCTTTGTCTCGCCAACCAGCGGATTTAAGAAAAGACCGTCAACGATTTCAAGCGCTGTCTTCTGAATGTATTCATGCGCCCGATGCACCGGGTTACGCGTCTGAAATCCTACAACGCTCTTCCATCCCCGCTCTGTAAATGCGGCACGCGTCTCTGAAGGATCTAGATAGAATTCTTTAAACACATTCTTCTCGGGTCGTTTCACTAATGTAATCGGACCTGCAACATACACTTCCGGCCGCTCCCACAGCTTCTTTACACCAGGATGAGCCATATCGGTTGTACCATATACATGCTCTGCTTCTTCTTCCTTATTCGGTGTATACAGCTCCTGCACTTCGATGATTCCGTAGACATCACCTTCATATACAAGCTTTGCTGTATCGCCAGGCGTAAGTGCAGACGCTGCATACGCAGTGATCGGAAGGGTAATCGGAATGCTCCATACCATGCCGTTAGAGAGACGCATCGTCTGTACCACACTTCGATAATCTTCTTCACCAAGGAATCCAATCAACGGGCTGTAAGCGCCAATTGCAAGCAATTCCAGATCAGAGAGCGCGAACGCATCCAATTGAATGTCTTTTGCCACATCGTTCACATCATAGAAATAATCAACACGATGTACCAATGTATTACCATGCGGTTGACCTGCACTCATATTTGTTCCTCCTTATATCCTGGCTGCCTGTTATTGATGCAAGCCGCATTCCGTCTTGCCTGTACCCATCCAGCGTCCGGTCCGCGAATCTTCCCCTTTTTCCACAGGCATAGTACAGTGCTCACATCCAATACTCGGATAGCCTTTATCATGCAGTTCATTGTACGGAAGCTGATATAATTTGATATAATGCCACACATCGTCCCACGTCCAATGAATAAGCGGACACACTTTAATGGAACGAAAACGCCGATCAATGTTTACGAATTGCGTATGCGACCGGGTCGGCGATTGATCACGCCGCAGGCCTGAAAGCCAGGCACGCGCTTCTCCAAGTACTTCTTCTAACGGTGCAAGCTTTCGGATTTTGCAGCACTGATCCGGGTTGCTTTTCCATAATTCTGTTCCATGCAGCCTCGCTTGCTCTTCAAGCGTGATTCCTGGCTCTTTTAGTTCAATACGCAGCGCCGGATACCTTGCTTTCACACACTCAATCAGCTCATACGTCTCTTTGAAATGGACATGCGTATCAAGAAATACGACCTTCGCATCCGGACGCACGCGACTGATCAAATCGATCAGCACCATACCTTCTGCACCAAAGCTGCATGCATAAATTAAGTCATTCCCAAACTCGTTATATGCCCATCTCAATACATCAAGCGCATCTTTATTTTCTAATTGTTCAATAATATTGGCATGGCGCTCAGGCGTCAGTGTTTCATATATAAGCGTTGTATGCAGCACCTAAATTCCTCCTCCTTGATCATGGATGGTGCTTTTCTCTTTACGAATCGTATGGGAGAGGCTTATCGAACCTATCGTAGCAATAAACACGCTGGCAATAACAATTAATACGTAAGGATTAGGTGTAAGCCACAGATTGATCATCACATACGCTACCACAAGCGAAGACACAGGAGAGACAATCCATACTTTGATAATTTGATGAATCACGCCTTTTTGCCAAAGATGAAATCCATTATCTGCTGTACCGACTCCAAGGATGGCACATGTCGTTGCCTGTGTAAGCGGCACAGGAATACCGAATAGCGAAGCAATGATAACAAGCACCCCGCCTGTAAATGATACGGCACTGCCCTGCAGAAGTGATAGGCGGGTAATCTTCTTCCCGTTCGTCTCAAGCACCTTTCCACCTAATAAAATCGCACCGATTGCTACGAATAGACCGCCGATCCATACACCAGTTGATGCTGTGATCAGCCCTGCTCCAACAAGAGGACCTACCGCATTCGCTACATTGTTCATTCCTGCGGAGAATGCTTCAAGAGCACCGCCTGCTACAAGCAAAACGCCAAGCCATCGTCTCCACATACCCGTTCCCGTTAAAGACGGCCACCTCTTCTCAGCCCATTTGATAAGGAGCCCTAGTACATAGGCCATCGCAAACGCTACCAAGGGAACAATAACCCAAAAGGATACGATCACCATCAGCTTATTTAGAAACACCGTCTTATAAGCGAGACCGACTCCAACGATAGAGCCAACCGTTACCTCACTTGTTGAAAGTGGAATGCCGATAAGATTGGCAATAAATAAAGTAAGGGTCGCCGATGCAAGAATAATCACGACCGTCTCTACGTGCAGCACAGAAGAAGGAATGATGCCGCCACTAATTGTTTTTACTACTTCACCACCGCCAAGTACGGCTCCGAGCAAAGCGGCTACTGCAACGATCGTCATCGCCAGACGCTTATTATGGATTGCACCGCCGCCGTATGCCGCTCCCATCGCTGCCGCCGTTCCACTTGCCCCGATATTCATAGCAAAGAACAGAGCAATCGCAATGGCTATATAAGTTAGCACGGCTCGATCACATATCCCCGGCCTGCCTCAGCCGGTTTCTTCTCTACTATAGCCAGCTCTTTAATCGCTTTAGGAGGCAAAAAATGACGTTCAATCTGATTCTGTGCACTGCGAAACGCCTGCTCCTCATCCTTATGGATCACAACAACGGCTGTTCTCGATTCGTCAGTAAAAAGCACGTCAAATCGGTAGATAAACATAGCCATCCATCCCTTCTTCCGTGTTTTCGGATTTTTCTTTTTGCCTTGCCCTACGCTGTTGCAACCGTATCTAGGCTAGCTGCTCAATGGCTGCATTCAGCCTTTCCTGAAACGGTTCAATACCGACGCGCTGCACAAAATCAAAGAAGCGTTCGTTATCCAGTTTAGCTTCGTTATAATAAGCAAGCAGTGGGAGGATAATCCGGTGCAGTTGATCACCCAATACACGGCCTTTTAATTTTTGATTGAATTGCGCATTGGCACCCAATGTACCACCGAGGAAAATATCGAAAGCATCTTTCATTCCCTCTTCTGTCTTGATTAGCGCACCTTGAAAACCGATATCGGCAATTTGCCGCTGACCGCATGAATTCGGACAGCCTACCATATGCATGCGGATCGGCTCCTCCATCTCCACATGATCATCAAGATACGATGCGAGCTGGCGCATCCGCTCTTTCGTCTCTACCAATGCCAGATTACAGAATTCAATACCCGTACATGAGACAGCGAATGCGGTGAAGTGCTGTGGATACGGCGTTAACCGCACTAACACTTCTTCCTGCAGCAGCGCTTCTACCTTCTCATCAGGCACGCCGGTAATAACGATATTCTGTGAATTGCATGTCCGCAGCGAGCCGTTGCCGTATGCATCCGCAAGTCGCGCCAACTCTCGCAGCTCCTGCGCTGACATGCGCCCCACCGGAACCGATAATCCTACATAATTAAGCCCCTCTTGACGCTGTTTGTGCACACCGGTAAAATACCCAGCATTCCAGCCTATCGTTTTGTCGTCACCGCGCGTCTCCAATTCGCCAACCAGTTCTTTTAGCTTTGCAAGAAACCTCTCTATTCCCCAATCAGCTACAAGGAATTTAAGGCGGGCATGGTTACGCTTTTGACGATAACCGTAATCACGAAATATAGTTGTAACACCAACCGCCACTTTGACAACCTCTTCCGGGCGTACAAATACATCCAGCTGCTGAGCAAGATACGGACGAGCCGAGAGACCACCGCCAACCCATACATGAAAACCGATGACTTCTTCATCCTCCATTACTTTTGTCGCCGGCGTAAAGGCAATATCATTAATCTCTGCATGTCCTGCGTTATAGATATTGGCAGAAATCGAGATTTTATATTTGCGCGGCAAATTGGAGAAATCACGATTCAGCAAAAATGTATCGGATAGCTCCGCTACCAGCGGTGTTGTATCCATAAGTTCGTATGGGTCCAGTCCGGCAAGCGGGTTGCCCACAATTGTACGCGGACAATCACCACAAGCCTCAAATGAAGAGAGTCCGACGGATGCAAGACGCGCAAAAATATCCGGTAATTGCTCGACGGTAAGCCAATGAAACTGTACCGCTTGACGAGTTGTAATATCAACAAGATCCTTCCCGTAATCGTGCGCAATGTCCGCTAGAACACGAGCTTGCTCAGCGGACAGATTGCCGGATGGAATCCGCACACGCATCATGAAATGGCCATCCTTTGGCCGCTGCTGATAGACTCCAGCCCACTTAAAGCGATCCATATCATCCGGTGTTATAGAGTCAAAACCAGTTTTGGCATATTCATAAATATCTTCAATAACATCCAAGCCGTCTTTCTCAAGCTTCGCTACCTCGTTTTTATTGAGATTCTCCTTATCCTTTGCCCAGATTGCGTTATAGCTCATTGTTCCTCTCTCCTTTCATATTCGTAAGAAATTTATGCAATGACTACATTGGGGAGCTTCTGTTCATACCAGGCCAGCTTCTCTCGAAGGCGTACTACATCTCCAACAACAATCACGGCGGGAGAGCGAAAACGAGCCTGCTGTACTTGATCCACAATCGTCTCAAGTGTACCGACAAGCGTCTCCTGTTCCTCGCACGTACCCCAACGTACCAGCGCAACAGGCGTATCCTTTGTCTGACCATGTTTGCGAAGATTCTTGACGATATCCCCTAGATTGCCAACCCCCATATAGAACACCAGCGTATGAACAGCTCCAACAAGCTTGCCCCACTCAATTCCTGCCTGATCTTTACCCTCAGCCTTGTGACCGGTAATGAAGGCGACAGACGATGCATAGTCACGGTGCGTAACCGGAATGCCTGCATATGCGGGAGCTGCAATCCCTGAGGTAATACCCGGCACTACTTCATAAACAATCCCCGCTTCGATACAAGCTTCCGCCTCTTCTCCACCGCGTCCAAATATAAACGGATCGCCTCCTTTCAGCCGTACGACCTCTTTTCCTTCCAGTGCCTTCTCGACAATAACCCGGTTGATCTCCGGCTGCGGCAGCGAGTGATGATCAGCCTGCTTACCGCAATAAATGCGCTCTGCCGTATCTTTAGCATAGTCCAATAATTTCGGACTAGCTAAGCGGTCATAGACGACAACATCCGCCTGCTGCAGTAGTTCTACTCCGCGTACAGTTATCAACTTTGGGTCACCTGGTCCTGCTCCCACAAGATATACCTTTCCATATGACACCTTTATTCCTCCTTTATTAATTAATTAAATACATCTGTTTAATCGGTTTAATATATACAAAAAACCCTTCTTTCTGAAGAAGAAGGGCGCATATCATGCTTATAACCCATCTTCTCATCTTCGAGCCGCTGCTCTCTGGAATTGGCACCTAACCGTATTAGGTTGCCGAGACATCATTGGGCCAGTCCCTCCGTCTCTCTAGATAAGAAATGAATTCATATTAATTTAATCAGAATTACTTGATTTATTGGTTTTGATTATATCGTGCTCTATTTCAAATAGCAAGAATTTTTCTGCAAAACATTTACATCAATACAAAAGCAGTATCGAACCAAAAAAGACTTAAAAGTAAGTCTTTTTTGGTTTAAAATTAAAGTATGCAACTAAGTCTACCTTGTTAAAAGCTTATTTTTACAGCCTTCTAGAATTGGCATGCTTGTTGCTTTACTAAATAGACAACGTAAAACTTTTCATTTTGCACAGTACATCTTTGTTACATTATTAAGGAGGTAGCCTCAATGAGTTATAAATTTGCAAATGTAAAAACAGAATTACCGGGTCCAAAAGCTAAGGAAATTCTTGAACGCCGTAAGCAATATGTGCCAAAAGGAATTAGCAACGGAATCCCGACATTCGTAGAAAAAGCACAAGGTGCCATTCTAACTGATGTGGATGGAAACAATTTTATTGATTTTGCGGGTGCGATCGGCACAATCAACGTTGGCCACTGCACACCAGAAGTTGTTGAAGCACTCCATGATCAAATCGATAAATATATCCATACCGGATTTAATGTCATGATGTATGAACCATATATTGAACTGGCAGAACGTCTCGCCAAGCTTGCCCCTGGCAACCATGAAAAGCAAGTTATGTTCTTAAACAGCGGTGCAGAAGCAGTAGAAAATGCAGTGAAAATCGCGCGCAAATATACAAAGCGTCAAGGTGTTGTCGTATTCTCCCGCGGCTTCCACGGCCGAACGCTTCTTACCATGTCCATGACAAGCAAAGTCAAGCCGTATAAATACGAATTCGGTCCGTTTGCTCCAGAAGTATATAAAGCGCCATACCATTACGAATACCGTCGTCCTGAAGGCATGAGTGCTGAACAATACGACGAGTTCATCCTACAAGAGTTCAAGACATTCCTGCTTGGCGACGCGGCACCGGAAACAATCGCTGCGGTAGTGATGGAGCCTGTACAAGGCGAAGGCGGCTTTGTTGTTCCTTCTAAAAAATTCGTACAGGGTGTAGCTGAGATTTGTAAACAGCACGGCATTGTATTTGTAGCAGATGAGATTCAGACTGGCTTCAGCCGTACCGGAAAAATGTTTGCGGTCGAGCATTTTGATGTAGTACCGGATTTGATGACCATCTCCAAATCCATGGGGGCTGGTCTCCCGATCAGCGGCGTCATCGGACGCAAGGAAATTATGGATGCAGCCAATCCAGGCGAGTTGGGCGGAACCTATGCAGGAAGTCCACTGGGATGCCGAGCCGCTCTTGCCGTACTTGATGTAATCGAGAAACAAAATCTAAATGATAAAGCAAGCGTGATCGGTGAGAAAGTCATGGAACGCTTTAACAGCCTCGCAGAGAAATACGATTGCATTGGTGATGTACGTGGTCTTGGTGCTATGTGCGCAATGGAATTTGTAAAAGATAGAGAAACAAAAGAACCAAACAAAGAAATCGTGAGCAAGATTGTAGATGAAGCCAACAAGCGCGGTCTCATTACATTGAGTGCCGGTCTATACAGCAACGTTATGCGTGTATTAATGCCGCTCGTTATTACAGATGAACAGCTCGAAGAAGGGCTGAACATCCTAGAAGAATCCGTCGAAGCCGCCGTCTCGGCTCTGCACGTGCACTAATCCATCCAACAGGAAAGGAGCTTTGATTATGAACGATACATTGCCAAAAAAACCTCTCTATATTGCAGGCACAACAAAAGAAGCAGCTTCTTACAAGCAGCTCCGCTCTCCGCACTCTGGAGAAGTCATTGCAGAAGTTGCGATCGGAACACGGGAAGATATGAAGGCCGCCATCGATTATGCACAAGAAGCAGCTAGCACGATGGCCAAACTTCCTGCGCATAAACGGGCAGACATTCTACAGAACGTCTCTCTTCTTCTTAAGGAAAAGAAAGAAGAAGCGGCGCGCATTCTCGCGCTTGAAGCCGCGAAACCGATTACGGTAGCACGCGGCGAAATCGCGCGCACCATCGAAACCTATCAATTTGCAGCAGATGAAGCGCGGCGCCTGCATGGCGAAACCATTCCTATGGATGCATCAGCCATGGGTGAGAATCGAATTGCCTATACTGTACGTACGCCGCTCGGAATCGTTGGCGCCATTACACCGTTTAACTTCCCGTTCAATCTGGTAGCACATAAGCTAGGACCAGCATTTGCGGCAGGCAACGCTGTGATTTTAAAACCAGCGGATCAGACCCCTCTCTCCTCCTTCTTTATTGCTGATCTATTTGCAGAAGCAGGATTGCCGCAAGGCGCGCTTCAGGTGATTCCAGGGCCGGGCAGCGAAGTAGGCGACGAGATGGTATGTGATGACCGTGTCAAGATGATTACATTCACCGGCAGCCCTGAAGTCGGTAAAACGATTCGTGCCAAAGCTGGCTTAAAACGGGTTGTGCTTGAGCTTGGTTCTAATTCCGGTTTAATTATTGACGAGGGATTTGACATTGACCGGATTATCAAGCGAACCGTAACAGGAGCCTTTACCTTCATGGGGCAGGTGTGTATTTCTCTGCAGCGCATCTATGTACATCATTCGTTGTATGATACTTTTGTAGAGAAATTCGTTGCAGAAACACAAAACTTGCGCATCGGCGATCCACTGGACGAGACGACCGATATCGCAGCGCTCATCTCACAAAAAGATGTAGAGCGCATCACGTCCTGGATCGAGGAAGCAGAATCTCTTGGCGCTAAAGTATTAACTGGAGGCGCAGAGGGCAACCTCGTAAAACCGACGGTCATCACCAATGTGCCGCCACATGCAAAAGTAAGCTGCCAGGAGACCTTCGCACCGGTTGTCATCATCAGCCCTGTAGATTCATTCGATGAGGCAATTGATGCGGTGAACGACTCTCGGTTCGGTCTTCAAGCCGGTGTATATACAGATAATATCGAGCGCGCGCTCCATGCAGCCGAACAATTGGATGTAGGCGGCGTCATGATTAACGATTTCCCGACGTTCCGTGTCGATCAAATGCCATACGGCGGAGTGAAAGAAAGCGGCGTCGGACGAGAAGGCATCAAGTACGCGACAGAAGAAATGACGGAAATGAAACTTGTATGCTTCAATCGCAACAAGTAATAGCCGTACAAGTCGCGCCTTATAGTAAGGAGGCGCTCCATGCCAGCGGATATCCACATCGGATCGCTGCTCGATAGCTTCTCGATCGGATTCTGCTATCTGGCACGCGATACGTTTGAGTACAACAATGTAATTGAAAAGTGGTTTTTCGAGAAGGGATGGACCCCTGACCAGCTATCTGACCGCCTGCGCAAGTGGGCGGCAGATGGCGATTTTTTTCAGCGGGCGGATCACTTTCTCTGGGAGGGAAGACTATTGCCCGAGCCGCACGGCTTCGCATGGCTTGTCTTTCCATGGGAGACCCGGGAAAGTCACGTTGCTGCAGAGTATGAACACCTGTATGCAGAACTAAAAAGCATTATTGCTGCAGCGTATGACGAGATTTTTGTAACCGACGGAGAAGGGTATACGGTTCGTGTCAACGGAGCTTGTGAACGGAACTATGGACTAAAAGCTGAAGAAATGGTCGGAAAGCATGTGAACGAGCTTGTATCTGCAGGCATCTTCTCACGGTCCGCTACGCTTGATGTGATTGCGCATCAGAAGCGAATCAATCTTGTGCAGGAAACGCAAAACGGACGCAGATTATTAGTTACAGCTACCCCCGTATTCGCACAGGACAATCGATTGATTCGTGTCGTCAGCAATTCACGCGACATCACAGAGCTTCTGAACCTGCGTGAACAGCTCGACCAACTGCAAGAGCGCGTAGAAACCTACGAGGAAACGCTTCAACTGCGTGAAGAAGCATCCGGTATGAAGCTAACCGTACGCAGTCCGGCGATGCTTAGTATTCTAACTAAAATCGAAAAAGTTGCCAAAGTTGACAGCACCGTGCTGCTGCTTGGAGAATCAGGCGTCGGGAAAACCCATCTGGCACGCTTTCTCCATAACATGAGCCCACGCAAGCAGGCACCTTTTCTTTCTGTTAACTGCAGTGCTTTTCCCGAGTCGCTCATTGAATCAGAGCTGTTCGGATATGAACGCGGCGCATTTTCAGGCGCGCATGAAAAAGGAAAAAAAGGACTATTTGAAGCGGCAGACGGAGGAACGTTGCTTCTAGATGAAATCGGCGAACTACCGCTGTCAATGCAAGCCAAGCTGTTGAATGTCCTACAAGAAAAGCAGTTTTTCCGAATTGGAGGTACCACTTCCATTCAGGTAAACGTACGCATTATCGCAGCGACGAACCAAGATTTAAAGAAAAAAGTCGAAGAGAAAACATTTCGAAATGATTTGTATTATCGGCTGAATGTAATTCCTATCACTGTTCCGTCACTTCGTGAAAGAAAGGAAGATATCGTGCCGCTCTCCATGCGTTTTCTTGAAGAATTCAAAGAAACGTATGGAATTGAAAAAAAGCTGAGTTATACTGCTGCTGAAGAATTGCGGCGTGCTAAGTGGCCGGGCAATATTCGGGAGCTGCGCAACTTCCTGGAGCGAATTATCGTCACAGTCGATGAGGCGATGATTACGGCTGAGCATGTAACAAGTGTGCTGTATGATGATGAACATACCGCGCCACCACAACCGTCAGACGACCTGACACTCAAGGAACAGTTAGAGAGGTATGAAGGCCAGATCGTTCGCCAGGCGTACGAATCATGCAAAAGCACATACAAGCTGGCGGAAACGCTTGGCATTAGCCAATCAAGCGCCATGCGCAAAGTCAATAAATACGTAAAGGAATAACACCATGCACATAACGATATACGGGACGCAAGCCGCAGAGAAAATGGATGTTCATCTCGACCGCCCGCATACCGTTGGCGCCATTCTAGAAATTTTGTTGACCATTCACCCCTGGTTTTTTGAGGCACTGCCACCGGAAAGAGATCGGGTCACACTAGAGAATGCACTGTCCATTCGAACATCTACCAATGCTTTACTTACCGTTGACGATACTGTCACAAATGACATGCAGCTTGAAATTCACTTTCATGATATGATATAAGAAGTCATAAAAGGAAGTGAATGGAGATTATGGAATCCCCTGTTTTATGCGAAACAGGGGCATTTCTCTTTGTGAACCTTATCAATAATGGGGGATGAAAAATGAATATTGCTCTCTGGGGCTTTGCATCCGTTCTGTCCGGGTATTTTACCTACAGCATTTTCTGTCAATGGCTGGCCAAACGAAAGCCTAGTCATTTGGCATGGTTTATCGGCTTCTTATTTTATTTTTTCAGCGCGCTAGGCAGCACACTATCCTATATCATCGGATGGGAACCGACAATGTACCGCATCTGGTATGTAACAGCCGCTTCATTAGTCGCATTTCTTGGTGCAGGGCAGCTATACTTTACGCTAAAACCAAAGCTTGCTCATGCCTTCCTTATATTGGTGGGTATTATTACGATCGCAATGTTTGTAAAGGTATTCAACTCGCCGCTCCACATCCAGCAATTGACTCTTCACGGCGAAGAAATCGGCGGGACCGCACTGCCGCGAGAAGCTCGTCTGTATTCACCAATGCTAACGATTCCGGGAAGCTTCGCACTTATTATCGGTTCTTTCTATACTTTTTTCCGTCGCAAATCAAAATCCGGATTATGGATCGGTGTCGGCTCACTCATTATCGCAATGGGCGGAACACTGACCCGCTTTGGTCTAACAGACATGCTTCCACTTGCTAACAGCATCGGTATCGCGCTAATCTTCTATGGATATTCGCTTGCATCTAAGCCTAAGGCGCTAGCTATCAGCACACAGCAGGCCGGATAGTCCACTCTTCACTTCCTTGCCAGATAAAAAAGCTCTTCCTCGACAAAAAAGTCGAGTGAAGAGCTTTTTGGTTTTTTATACTACCTCTGCAAGCATACGCAGCGAACGAAGCGCATGTTCAATCACACTGAACAAATCATCTATATTATCTTCATTAATTTTACGATCAAAATTCAGCGTAATCGTATTACGATACGGTCGATGCTCCCTATCCGCTGAATATATAAACGACAACTCCTGTACAATACGCGGCCGATAGAACCAGACGCTATCAAGCACCGCCGCAATTTCCCGACAGTGATCCTCACTGTCGATCTCCATGACGAAGACGATGCGAAGCGTGCAGCCGAATCGACGCTTATCCGTCTCTGCGATCTCAAGTATCTCACCCGCCAGATCTTCTGCTCCCGCTGACAATGTAAGAAGCGCCGTAACCTTCGGCCCGCTGCCTCGCTTTCGGTCCGCATATCCAATACTGTATTCACGTGACATCGTTGAGAGCTCCACCCGATCATTGCGCGAGATGACTGCAATCTCTCCCGCAAAATCTAGATCGTACACCGCACCCTCAAGCGCTACCTTCATATTCTCAAAAATTGTCGGATCGAACACAAAAGTATCTCCTATGCTCTTATTTCTGTTTTTCCAGTCTCTTCGCACGACGACGTTCCTCATCCGCTACTGCATTTTGAGCGGCGATCGCATCGTAATCGACTCTAAGATTTCCCCGTGCTGTCTGTACAATCGCTGTAATAATGCCGCCAAAGAAAACAATTAAAATAATGACACCGGTAATGAACAGCATAATCATCCCCGGACTAGAGAACATAACGCCCATTTACAATCATTCCTTTCAATTCTTATGCTGCGAAATTTCTTTTTTCATTATAACCTATTTTCTCACATGCTTAACGTGTTTTTCACTTCCTTCTTTTGCAGACTATCTAGTAGAGTTGACTTCATGCTGCTTTCAAACGGGGGAGAAGGTGCTATAGGTGAATCATACTTAATATTATGGAAAGTAGAATCGAAGAGTTTATACCTGGTTTATTGATAATTGGCTTTGACGGTGGTGATACAGCATATTGTATCGATGACAGAAATAATGAAAAAATTTTTGTTCAAGTCCCTTTCATTGGAATGGATTCTAGTGAGGTAAAGAGATGCGGGGATAGTTTTACAGAGTTTTTTAGCTTTTTATACAATACCAAATTACGTTAGGATGCAAAGTCTACTTATCCTACGTTTATCAAGGTGAAAAATGAAAATACAGATATAAGGAGATAGAACTACTTATAAGATCATTCTTTTGTCATCATAATCAAACTCAATAGGATAGTTACAATGAGGACACCTTACATTTACTTTAAAGGCTGTATTGCTTTCCTTCGAAAATTGAGCATACTGAAAATCTCTATTCCCTACCAGTTTCTTTTGCGTTTCTTTATCTATTTGATTGTTCAATAAGCCCGTCCATTCATACTTTTGGTGGCAATTCGGACACTTGCGGCTCCCAAATATTTGCGACATAACGAGCCTGCCTCCCTTAGATAAGAAATATAAAATTTTTCTTATCTGTTTTTCTTTATTTTATCATAATTTTACATAAAATTACTCTTATTTTACAGAATATTTTAAAATATAACACAAAAAATCAACAATTCATGTATATAAATGTAGGCAGCCAGAGACGTGTTATCCCTGTTCTCTTGCATACACATAAAAAATATAATCAGTCGGAATACCAGAGTGGCCTACTTGCCGCAATATATCCGTGATTTGCCCGCGATGGTAGGTTCCGTGGTTTACAACGTGCTGTATTAATTCAGATCGTTTCGTTTCTAATCGGCCAAAGTGAGGATGTTCAATGGTAAACGGCATGTCCAGATTTTCGTGGTTCTGCAAAAAAGCTTTATACTGTTGTGATAATGCAAGGCACATCGCTTCCATCTGTTCAATGTCCTTTCCTGCTACCTCTTCCATCAGCTCACTCAATCGCTCTCTACTCTTAGAAAAGCTGTCACCAGACATTACACCTAACCACATAGCATCCATCATGTATATATGATTTATTGCTTCTTGAAGGGAAGAAAAAGCACCCTGCACCTCCATACAGTAAATATCTTGCGGTAAGCTTTTGACATGTTCGATGATTCTTGTGTTTGCCCAGACGTGATATTGGTAAAGCTGCGCTGCGTGATGCTTCATTACAAAGCCCTCCTTATATTTGTAATTTCTTTTGCGTAAAAGAATAAGAGGACTGTATTAGCAGCCCCCTTGTTACTTTAATTCAAAATAGTGTATTCAATCATTTCCCAGTCATCTGTATCGTCGCTATCGTAGTCTTCATATGTAATGTCGATTTTTTTATTTAACAGATGCTGTTGTAGCGATTTAAGCAGGATCTTGTTTTCTTTATTAACATACAGAATATTAAGATACCATACTCCATTCTTATCTGCTTCTGTCTCAAAAAAATAACCTTTTTCTTGCTTATCATAGATTACCCGCTTGATGGTCGTATGTTCGACCTGTGTTTTCGCGGCTGCAATGCCAGGAACCAAAAGAAATACTGCTAACAAAATGGCAACGACTTTTTTCATTTTACTCCCCCTTCTATCTTTTTCTCTATTTTATCAAAAAATCAATTAGATTGGAAAATATTGTAGAAAAACTTTTTTCACTAAAAAAAATAGACAAAGTATAGAGATTACCTAGATAAGCAGACAAAAAGTTGGGTATTATAAAAAATATCTTGTTTTTTATTGTCGAAATTTGAAACTTCCTTACTTTCGTTTCGTATATGAATAGGTTATAGATTATCTTTTACATCATAGGAGGTTTTAAAGTACATCAATGGAACAACAAGCAATCATAGCCATTGGAGTTTTTCTGGTTACATATGCATTAATTATCTCCGAGAAAATCCACCGTACAATCGTTGCCATGCTAGGGGGCGCGTTGATGGTGGTTCTTGGTATTGTGGATCAGGAAACAGCCATTCATCACATTGACTTCAATACACTTGGCCTGTTGACCGGAATGATGATTATTGTCGCAATCACAGCGCAAACTGGACTATTCAAATTCATTGCGATCTGGTCCGCCAAGAAGGTACACGGGGAACCGGTTAAAATCCTGATCGCGCTCAGCTTGATCACAGCTATCGGCTCCGCGTTTCTTGATAATGTAACGACAGTATTGCTTATGGTTCCGGTAACATTCAGCATTACACGTCAACTGCGTATCAATCCGATCCCATTCCTCATTGCGGAAATACTGACAGCCAATATCGGCGGCACCGCAACAATGATCGGGGACCCGCCAAACATTATGATCGGCAGTGCTGTTAAGGAATTAACATTTGTTGCATTCATCAATAACTTAACATTGATCTCTCTTCTTATTCTTGTGGTTACCGTTGCTATTCTTGCGCTCCTTTACCGCAAACAGATCCGGACGACTGATGAGTTAAAAGTGGGATTGATGAATTTAAATGAAAGAGATGAGATTACAGATACCGCCCTGCTCAAGAAGTGTCTGCTTATTCTTGCGCTGACAATCGGCGGCTTCTTCGTTCACCAAATCTTTCACGTGGAATCAGCCACGGTCGCTTTGCTCGGGGCATTCGTTCTGCTGCTTCTGACCGGAGAACATTACTTAGAAGATGCCTTAACCAAGGTGGAATGGACGACGATCTTCTTCTTCGTAGGTTTATTCGTACTTGTATCAGGCCTTGTGGAGACGGGAGTTATTGCCCAGTTAGCTACCAAAGCTATTGAGCTGACGCAAGGCAATCTTGTTGCAACGTCCCTTCTTATCTTATGGATGAGTGCCATTGCATCCGCATTCGTAGACAATATCCCCTTCGTTGCAACCATGATTCCGATGATTCAAGAAATGGGGAAAATGGGAATTAGTGATTTAGAGCCGCTCTGGTGGAGCCTTGCTCTTGGCGCATGTCTAGGCGGAAATGGTACGCTGATCGGTGCGAGCGCCAACTTAATTGTCGCGGGCATGGCTGCTAAGGAAGGACATAATATTTCATTCCTTCGATTCCTTTGGGTTGGCTTCCCGCTTATGATTTTGTCTGTTTTGATGGCCACTGTATATATCTACCTGCGCTATCTTGTATAAAAAGGGGGACATGTATGGTTACGTACCGTTATAATACCGATCGTTTACTTATTGAAGAGAAGGACAATGAAAAGGACAAGGAGTTTGTCTTTACAGTTCTAGATGTCGATACAATATTGCCTGGACTGCGAAGGGTTCGTGCATTTTTTGATAGCGATAAAGTATATACAGACGTTATCTTTTACTCGCACCCGAATCATGAATACCAAGTAATTGTGCGTCATGATCATTATATTGATTTTCTACTTGCTTTATTTAAGAGTAGAATTATCGATTCACTTGAATGGAAATAAGAAGTACATCAGGCCAAGCATACGCTTCGGCCTGATTTTTTTTACACCAAAAGGGGTAAGGAATTGTATACAGACCACAGGAAGGTAAGGAGAAAAACTATGGAGAAGAATATCTCATCCTCTGTTCTAAAAAATGATCGGCTGCGGATGCGTATTCAAGAGCGTGAGACATGGTTCGCCAACCGCGGCGAGAAGCTGCGGCTTATTCGCGCAATCGAAAACTACCAGCATCCAAGGCGACGTCTTCTGGTGAACATACTGGCTTTGGCTTCATTTGCAGTAGGCCTCAGCGTAGGCACTGTACTCGTCATTACGCTTATTGTGATGATATTAAACACATTCATTTCCCTGCCGATAATCGGTCAGTCTATCAATGAACTGTTGGAGTGGGTAGAACGCTTTAAATCCGTCCGAGCATAATCATCATAAAGAAAAAACGGAGCCGATCTGTATGCTCCGTTTTTTTCTTTGCTTATTTACTTTTTTTCCATGCGTCGGCTTTCTCCTGCACAACCGTAGCCAGACGCTCATTATCGAACATCATAAGCACAGCAAGCAGAGTATCTGTCGCAATCTCTCCTGCTTCTTCTTTTGGTACAGTCAATGCTGCCATATTGCGAAGCTCCTCAGAAATACGCTGTTCCGGATAGGCTTCCTGATACAGAACAAGAGGGTCTATCTCATGATTGACGCACCACTGAGCAAAGACGAGAATCATCGCGTTCGTATCCCGTTGATACATCTCCGTCAATTTTTGTTCAACTTCTTTTTTATTTTCATTCACTTTTTCTTTCCTCCCGTATCAAAACATAGGTATGTCGCTTATTATAATAGAGAAAAACCTTTTGTGTCATATATATTTGTACATATTTGACCCATACTAGGTATGTCATGTAATAAACGAAAAGTAAAAAAACAACAGGGATATAGTGTAAATTTTCAAATAAATGTGGTATACTAATTATGTATTACTGTTTGAAGGAGGACAAAGCATGAGGATGTACGTTTGTTTATCCTGCCTGCAGGTCAAGCAGGGTGACTCACACCGTGTAGATATGAATGTTTGCGAAACCTGTTGCTCAGACTTCATGACGGCGAACAAGGAACCCCAGCTTTTAGCAAGTCCCCCTTCCCTTTATGTTATGGATGAAGCTTTATCACAAGATGACCGTGGCGATAAACACGAAAGCCCGTCAGCATTTTGCTGACGGGTTATTTTTCTTTTTCGCCCCTTATGATACAATGCAAAATAAAGTCTGTCCGTGAGGTGAAGAATGAATTCGATTCTCAGGTCTATTCCTAACAGTTTTACACTTGGAAATCTCGTATGCGGGATTTTTTCACTTACGTTTGCAATGAATGAATTTTATAAAATGGCGGCCTTCCTGATTTTGCTCGCCGCATTATGCGATGTATTCGACGGTAAGCTCGCACGTATGCTGCGTGTAGATAGCCCGATGGGAGTTGAACTTGACTCTCTAGCTGATATCGTAAGCTTTGGTGTGGCACCTGCCATTCTCGTCCATACAATGAATTCGCCCTCCCTTCTGCTCACCTTGGCATTCATCGCTTTTCCGATTGCCGGAGCTTGGCGTCTGGGCCGTTTCAATATTAAGCCAACCATCGGCTATTATATGGGTGTCCCTATTACACTGGCCGGATTGATCGTCGCTGTATTAGCATTGTTCTCCTTTTCTAGCCCGCTGCTTATGCTCTTGCTGGCAATCCTGATGGTCAGTCCAATCCGCATTCCAAAATTATAATATGAAGCACTACATCGACTCCTGCTTGCAGGAGTTTTTATTTTGTGTACCCGTATCACATCCACATTTATATTATTTACAAAATAATTTAAATAGAATTACTTTATACAAAAAGCTGTAAAAGTAAGAAAATATAATTTATACTTTTTTTCACGAAAGCGTTTTCCAAATGGGAAACCCTATATACATAAACAATTCGAGGAGGTTTTTATGAAAACACAGCACGAAGAACTGCATCGCGGCCTAGAGGAACGCCATATTACCCTCATGTCGCTTGGGGCAGCCATCGGAGTGGGCTTATTCCTCGGTGCTACGTCCGCCATCAAAATGGCTGGGCCTGCTATCTTACTCGCTTATGCCATTGCTGGCGCAGGTATGTTTATTATTATGCGCGCACTTGGCGAGATGGCGATTCAAAACCCTGTCGCCGGCTCCTTCAGCCGCTACGCGCGTGATTATCTCGGTCCAATCGCTGGCTATCTAACCGGTTGGAATTATTGGTTTCTCTGGATTATTACCTGTATGGCCGAAATTACAGCCGTCGGCATCTATATGCAGTTTTGGTTTCCCGAGAGTCCACAATGGGCTTGGGCACTCGCGGCGCTGATCATGATGGGTGCCGTAAATTTAATTGCGGTTAAAGCATACGGTGAACTGGAATTCTGGTTCGCTCTCATTAAGATTGTTACGATTATTCTCATGATTGTTGTCGGCCTTGGCATGATTATTTTTGGTCTTGGCAACGGAGGAACTCCCGTAGGCATCAGCAATCTTTGGTCACACGGCGGCTTCTTGCCAAATGGAATCACAGGCGTATTGATGTCCATGCAGATGGTACTCTTCGCCTTCCTTGGAATCGAGATGATTGGCGTTACCGCAGGTGAGGTCAAGAATCCGCAGAAGTCTTTAGCAAAAGCGATTGATACTGTATTCTGGCGCATTCTTATCTTTTATGTAGGCGCACTGTTCGTCATTCTTTCCATCTATCCTTGGAACGGGCTTGAAGGCAAAGGCAGTCCATTCGTTCTGACATTCGATAAACTAGGCATCCCGTATGCAGCCGGTATCATTAATTTCGTTGTCCTGACCGCTGCACTATCCTCCTGTAACAGCGGGATATTCAGTACGGGACGCATGCTGTTTAACTTAGCACAGCAAAAAGAAGCACCACAGCCATTTAAAAAAATCAGCAAAAGTGGTGTTCCCCATATTGCCATTCTTGCATCTGCCGGGGCTCTGCTCATCGGTGTCACGCTCAATTATATTGTGCCTGATCAAGTGTTCCAGTGGGTGACAAGCATCGGTACATTCGGTGCGATCTGGACGTGGGCGGTCATTCTCCTGTCACAGATTCGTTATCGAAAAACGCTGCGCATCGATCAAATTCGCAACCTTTCGTATAAAATGCCGCTGTTTCCGTTCAGCTCCTATGTGACATTGGCTTTCCTTATGGGTGTTGTCGGATTGATGGCTTACTTTCCAGAGACACGCATTGCGTTAATCGTCGGGCCTGCCTGGTATGTGATTCTTATGATTTTTTATTACGGCAAAGGCATGCACAGACGTCCGAAACACCAAGTCATTGAAGAAAAACGAGCAAAATAAAGATTATACACCCTATCTTCTTTCAATGAAAAGCTGCCTTTTTAGGTAGCTTTTCTTTTTTTTCTTTCACTTTCGCAAGAAAAATTTCATAAAAGAAAGATCGTTCTTCCAGCTTACCTTCTCCACATCTCCGAAAGCGTTATCAATTCTAAGTTTTTAAATTATTCAGTTCATTATTATTTTGGCACGATGATTGCTTCAATAAAAAGACAAACACCTATGAATCAGCAGCATCGATTACATATATAAGGAGGTATGCAGCATGGGAAAATACCGTGTAGCTGTAGACGTAGGCGGAACATTCACCGACGTATTCGTATTTAACGAAGAAAAAGGGGAGATTGCGGTTACCAAAGTATCTTCCACTCCTGATAATCCAGCCCGCGGCATTCTAGAAGGTGTAAAGAACTCGGCGGTACCACTTGAAGAGATTACACTGTTCTCTCATGGTACAACAGTAGGCACCAATGCATTGATTACAAGAAGGCTGCCAAAGACAGCTTTCATTACGTCTAAAGGATTTCGAGATGTACCCGAGATTCGGCGTGGTACAAGGCTTGAGCTATGGGATGCTTATGAAGACGTGGCTCCCCCCTATATTCGTCGGCGCGATCGTTTCGAAGTAACTGAGCGCACGGATTACAACGGCAACATTCTCACACCGCTTGATGAAGAGGAGGCACGAAGCTTAGCCCGCAAGTTGCAGCGGCGAGGCGTCGAATCGATCGCCATCTGTTTCATTAACGCCTATGTTAATGGAGAGCATGAGCGGCGAATGAAAGAGATCATTCAAGAAGAATTACCTGGCGTGTATGTATGCACTTCAAGCGATACGCTGCCGGAGATCTTTGAACATGAGCGCTTCAGTACAACGATCGTCAATGCCGTACTCGGTCCAATCGTCAGCAATTATATCCAGGAATTGTCCGGCTCGCTACAGACAGACGGTTATGGAGGTGACGTACTTGTCCTCCACTCTGGCGGTGGCGTTATGACGTCTGAGACAGTTCCTCGGTATGCGGCGCGCCTGGCAAGTTCGGGTATTGCAGCGGGAGCAATCGCCAGCGCCCATATCGCTAAGCAGTGCGGCTTCCAGAACGCGATTGGTCTGGATATGGGGGGAACAAGTACAGACATCTCACTTATGTACAACGGGGAACTTCGTATAACGAAAGACTGGTATATCGAATACGGATATCCAATTGGATTCCCAAGCATCGAGATTCTAACCATTGGCGCAGGCGGCGGAAGTCTGGCTTGGATTGATGAAGGCGGATCGCTCCGTAATGGACCTCAGAGCGCTGGCGCAACACCGGGGCCTGCCTGCTACAGCCGAGGAGGTACAGAACCAACAAACAGTGACGCCAATCTGATTCTAGGTCGTCTCGGTACTGAATTATTAGACGGACAAATGAGCCTTGATATCGAAAAATCAAGAGATGTCGTACAAAAAATAGCGGCACCTTTCAATTACTCAGAAGAAGAAGCAGCCAATGCCATTATTAAAGTGGCAAATGCCAATATGTGTGATGCCTTGCGCTTGATCTCTGTACGCCGCGGCTATGACCCGCGTGACTTTGCGCTTGTCGTATTCGGCGGTGCAGGCGCACTGCATGGTGCTCATCTAGCTAAAGAGATGGAGATTCCTACGGTCATTGTACCGCCGCATCCGGGCATTACTTCAGCAATGGGATGTCTTCTCGTTGATGTACGCCATGACATCTCCAAAACATATTTGGCAAATGTAACCGATGTATCTCTTGATGAATTGGAGCAGGAGTATGCCAATATGGAAATCGAGGCGGCTGATCTGCTTGCAGAAGAAGGCGTACCTGACGATCAGATTGAGCTGACACGTTATATCGATATGCGTTATACCGGTCAATGGCGCTCCCTATCCGTTCCGATCTCACGCCCGATTCATTCGCTCGAAGAAGCACTAGAACAATTCCATCAGGAGCATGCACGCGAATTCGCCTTCTCCAACCCGGAGCAAGGTGTAGAAATTTATGGACTTCGTGTTACCGCTACCGGTGTCGTCCCAAAACCGGATCTTCCGACATCCGAGGCTGAAGGCCGACTTGAAGACGCCGTCAAAGACACCCGCAGTGTGTATTTTGAAGAAAGCGGCGGTTTTACTCCTTCTACAGTCTATCAGCGCAGCCTACTTCCAGTCGGTGCTTTCTTCTCCAGTCCGGCTATCGTCGAGCAGTTAGACTCCACTGTAGTTGTGCCGCCCGGATTTATCGCTGAAGTAGATGCTTACAAAAACCTGATTCTTACTTACAAAGATAAGGAGGCAAAATCATGAGCCAGCCTACACAAACGACAGCAAGCCGTCTTGATCCCGTAACGTTCGAAGTATTGAAGAATGCTTTCGTTAACCTGGTAGACCAGATGTCCGAACAGATTCTTCGCACATGCTACTCTTTCGTTATTTACAGTCGGGATTTCAGCTCCGCCATCTGCGATGCACAGGGCAACACAATCATGCAGGGAACACAGGATATTTCCGTGCACGTTGGTACGCTTCATCTTACAGCTAAAGCCGTTCTCGAAGATTTCGGCGATGACATTCACCCTGGCGATGTTTTTCTGGTTAACGATCCCTACCGTGGCGGAACCCATTTCTGCGATGTACGCGTTGTACGTCCCGTATTCTATGACGGACGTCTCATCGCTCTCATGCAGTCGAATGGACATTGGGCCGATGTAGGCGGCTCTGTTCCTGGTTCATTCAATGTGCAGTCCAAAGATCATTACGGTGAGGGGATGCGAATTCCTCCGGTGCGCCTCTGGAGTAAAGGGCATTATTTGCAGGATGTAGCCAATCTCATGGTCGCCAACATGCGTGTCCCTGAAGAGCGTCTGGGGGATTTACGTGCGCAGGCCGAAGCAACAAAGGTAGGGGAAGCACAACTCATACGATTGATCGAAAAATATGGCGTAGATACAGTACTCACGGCTTTTGAAGAAGTGCAGAATTATGTGGAACGTCTCGGTCGCTCCCGCATCGCGGAGCTTCCGGATGGCGTCTGGGAGACCACCGACTATATTGATATGGACCCTGAGATCGGAGATCAACTCATCCCGATCCATGTTCGGATGGAAATTAAAGATGATGAAATCTATTACGATTTGGAAGGCTCTCACCCATCGATCAGTTGCTTTTTGAATTCAGGATTCGGCGCCTCCTTCTCGGCTGCCATCTCTGGAACGAAGACATTCTTCCCGGATATTCCGCTCAACTCTGGATTCTACCGCTTCGTACACGTAGAACTTCCGGAAAATTCAGTTGTCAATGCACCATGGCCGGTTGCAGTCACAGGCTTCTGCTCCGGTGCGTATGAAAAAATTATGAATGCGATCTTTGAGCTTTGGTCACAAATTATGCCGGAGCGGGCTCTTGCCTGCTCATTCAACCTTGAGTATCTGCTTATCGGCGGCTGGGATCGACGCGCAGGCTATGATAGCTACTTTATGTGGTATGACTGGATGGCTGGCGGACACGGCGGCCGCTCCCGCAAAGACGGAGCCAATGCCTTATCTCCCGTATTCGGAGTGGGTCTAAGCATTCAGCCATGCGAAGGACAGGAACGTCTCTCTCCTGTCATCACGACACACCATGAGATCGTCACCGATTCTGCAGGACCGGGCCAGTTCCGCGGCGGTGCAGGGGTACGTAAGGGTGGAATTCTAACCGATTGCGAGAATACTGTAATGTCCTACTGCTGCGATCGGTCCCGCTCTGTAACCTGGGGCATTCAGGGGGGACTGCCTTCCCTTCCCCACGGTGCGAGGCTGAATCCTGGCACAGAGGACGAACGATTCCTAGGAACCGTCTTCTCAAATGTTCCACTGCAGGCAGGCGCATCATTCGACCGTCCGTCAGCCGGTGGAGGTGGACTCGGTGATCCGCTTGAGCGGGACCCTCGCCTTGTGCTTGAAGATGTTATTGATGAATATGTGTCCATTGAGCGAGCACGCAAAGATTATGGGGTTGTAATTGTAGAAATTGACCGTGAAATCGATGCTTTCGAAATCGATGAAGAGGCCACACAAAAAGAACGTGAGGCCATTCGCAGCCAGCGCAGAGCATGGCTAGAAGAAGACATCGCCTCTGTTGAGGCTAAGTATAGAAGCGGAGAAATCGATGCGCTTGATGTCATCCGACGTCACGGTGTCATTATAGACTATGCTGAAGGAGTCGCGCTGCCTTCCTCTACTGAACAATACCGCGACATGCTGCGCAAACGCACACTTGCTTACTGGAAATAGTCGTTTCGTCCACGGCGAAGGGGAGCCGCAGCGCGGCCTCCCTCCCCTTCCCTTATTTATTATTTATTAAAGGAGTGACATGTATGGCAGAGATCGTTCACGTGAACCAAGATCAAAAAAGCGAGCAAAAGGAAGACTATGCATTACAGCGTGTACCAAAGCACTGGCGGATGCGCTGGCCTAATATCACGAACGTAGCCATCGGTGTCGCTACCGCCATGGTCTTTATGCAGATGGGAAGCTTAATGGCTATCCAATTCGGCAGTATCAACGCCCTGCTCGCTGAAATCTACGCGACGCTCATCGCCGGATTCCTCGGTATTACAATCGCTTACTTCGCAGCTAAAAATGGGCTAAATGTTAATCTAATGTCGCGCGGTGCAGGCTTTGGCTTCATCGGCGCCTCCATCACTTCCTTCATTTATGCCATGAACTTCATTATGTACTGTGCCATCGAAGGCTCCATTATGGCACTTGCCGTATATGAATATGTAAAAGTTGTACCCCTGTGGGGATTGATGATCTTCTTCGGTCTCGCGGTTGTGCCGCTTAATTGGTATGGGGTTCAGCAACTAGACAAATTCCAAAAATACTCCTTGCCTGTCTATCTTATTCTCCTTGGCGTAGGCATCTACCTCACTGCTACGCGCGACTTCGCCAACGCTGATACATGGCTCACCTTCCTTCCTCAAGGTCAGGAAGTCGGCGGAATCGGCCTCGTTACATGCATCGGAATCATCAACGGTCTCGTTGGCATCATGGCACTCCTCATCTCTGATTATGCCCGCTTTATCAAACCAGAAGAATTTAAAATTGGCGTATTCGCCGTCGGATTCATTCCTCAACTTATTTGCTTCTTTCTCTCCGGCCTCTTGGGCATCTGGTTTGGCGTGCGGTATATGAGCGACAATCCGGGTGTGTACTTCGTTACGGCCATGGGCGCATGGGGCGCATTATTTGCGATTCTTACGCAACTGCGGATTAACGTGACCAATCTATACAGCGGTTCGATGTCACTTGCCAACTTCTTTGCCCGCGTCTTTCATTTCACACCTGGACGCGTGTTCTGGGTTGTAACAACAGCGCTCATCGCCATCTTGTGTATGCTTGTTGGCGTCCTTGATTATATCGGTCCGATGCTCACCTTCCAAGGTGTATTCTTATTCGCCTGGGCCTCCATCCTTGTAACGGACGTTGTTGTTATCAAAAAATGGCTGAAGCTTGGTCAACTTCACATCGAGCACCGCCGCGGATTTCTTCCAGAATGGAACCCTGTCGGCGTCGTATCGATCGTCATTGCAAGCATTGTGGGAACCGTCCTTGCATCCGGTGCATTTGGTCCAATGCTATCCGGTCTGGCGGCACTGATTGCAGGTGTTCTCGCCAGTGCGATCAGCCTTATCATCGCTGTTGCTACCAAAGGAAAAACCTATCTTACCTCGCGTCAGGTTGAAGAGCTAGAAACAACCGGACAGACTAATATATATAATGAAGATGTACACACCTGCGGCAGCTGTAAGGGAGAATTTATCCGAGAAGATATGCTGCACTGTCCGTATAGCCAGCAGAATATCTGCTCACAATGCTGCGCAGCAGAAGCAACATGTCAGGCCATCTGCAAAACCGAACAGGGATCGACCGTTATTACCGCATAGGCAGCCATCATAGCGGTACGAACGCGGGCTGAATAAAGTTCAGCCCTTTTTCTATTGTCGGATTCTTCTTATCATAGTAGTATCACAGAGAAACTCGTTTATTTTTATGAAATAGGAGGCGATGTGCGATGATATGGCGGGATTTTCTTCACTCGATTCCTCGCTCGGTTCCCGCAGCGTGCACGCCGGATCAGGCGGCCCGTATAATGCAGCAATCAGACTCTGATATTTTGCTTGTACTAGACGAAAACGAGATTGTCGGCTATATCGACTCCCACTCGTTACTTGAACAACTCCTATGCTCTACTAAAGCCACACATCCCATACGTTACGAAACCAATATGCTTATGGTACGTGATACGGAGCCTGTCGAATTCTATCATAATGTTTTTTTCGTTCTTGGCAAAAATGAACAGGATGAACTTGTCGGCTGCTCTACTATGGAAGCGGTACGTCATGCTGTTCATGCGCTTCACCTCACCCAGATGCGGAAGATTTTTGCCAGTGCTGGCATCGGCATTGTGACAACGGATCACGAGTTTCGCATTACCTTCATTAATGAAAAGGCTGCGGAGATCTTCGGCATACCGCACAATGTGCTTTTGTACCGGAATTACAAGACGCTTCTTTACACGCCCGAAGATTTAGAATGCGTACTTGAAGGCAAGCCGTTGGTCAGCATAGCCAGCTCCTTTAATTCCAAAGCCATTATCGGCAACTTCTCTCCCCTTTATGAAGAGGAGCGGGTATCAGGCATTGTTCATTTATTCTATCCGCGCAAGCAGCTCGAAGCGTCTGTGAAAGAATTGGAATTCGTACGCAATCTAAATGAAGATTTACAAGCATTATCTACGTCCTCAAATGAACAACTGGTCGTAGTAGATGAAGCCGGCACCATCCTGCGGCTATCCGGAGTTTTTACTCCAGATATCTGGTTGACGCAGGAGCCAAAAGATATCATCGGTGTCTCCATATTCAGCTTAGAGAGGGAAGGGATTTTTCCGGCTGATATTGTAAAACGCTGCCGCAAGCAAAAGCAGAAAGTTACCAGCGTACAGGAAACCCCGCGCGGCAGAAAGCTTTGGGCGGTCGCGGTTCCTGTGTTCAAAGATAAAAAAATAGAGAAAATTGTCATTGTCTTACGCGACATTACCGACCTGAGCGAATATCAGATCCAGCCGCAACCTGCCAATAACAAAACCGACATTGAAAATAAACAATTAATTTACAGTTCAAAAATCATGGAAGAAATCATTGAGCAGGCCAAACGCATCGCCAAAGTGGATTCAACCGTATTGTTATGCGGTGATTCCGGGGTCGGAAAGGAAGTCTTCGCTCAAACAATCCATTCACACAGTCCGCGCCAATCGCATCCTTTCGTACGTGTAAACTGCGGCGCTATCCCAGAAAACCTGATGGAGAGTGAGTTCTTCGGCTATGAATCAGGCGCTTTTACCGGCGCGGATCGTAACGGAAAGCCCGGCCTTTTTGAGTTGGCACACACGGGGACCATCTTTCTCGATGAAGTCGGGGAGCTTCCACCAAGCCTTCAGGTAAAACTGCTGCGCGTATTGCAGGAGAGAGAAGTACGGCGCATCGGCGGCACACATACAATCCCTATCGATGTACGAGTGATTGCTGCGACCAATAAAGACTTGCGCCGGATGGTTCAAGAGAAGACCTTCCGCGAAGACCTATATTATCGTCTACATGTGATCCCGATTCATCTTCCTCCGCTGCGCAGACGGCGGGCCGATATCGTACCGCTCTCCCTTCATTTTCTTGCACGATACAACCAAAAATACGGTAAGGAAAAACAGCTTGCACGCAAGGCCATCGAAATTCTTGAACATTACGAGTGGCCAGGCAATATCCGCGAACTGCAAAATGTGTTGGAGCGGCTCGTTGTGATTACGCCGCATGATTTCATTGAAGACCAAGATGTTCTCTCCGCCCTATACGGTGAGGCGGAGAGTGAAGAGACTGAGGTACCCTCGGAGATTGCTATTAAGAACATTATGCCGCTCAAAGATGCGATGGAGCAGGTAGAGACCCAACTGCTCAGCCTCGCACTGACAAAATACCGGACCGCTGCGGAAGCTGCCCGCGCGCTTGACATTAGCGAAGCAACCATGAGCAGAAAAATCAAACGAAGATTAGACTAAATAAGGGGGGGATGTTCATGCTGGCCTTAGCAGAAACGCGTTTTTCCTTTGTTGGTGATGAGTATATTTATGCCGAGATTGCACGTGAGATGAGCGTAAACGCTGCCTTTAAGGCACTCGCAGTGACACGAGAGCTGCATGCCAGGCGCATACCAGGCGTGATTGATATTTGCCCTGCTAATGCATCTTACCTTATCCGGTATAATCCTGATATGCTATCACCTTATGATTTGATGAACTACGTAAAAGAGATTGATATTAATAAAAGTCGACCGGAAGCGCTCAATCTCTCTTCACGTATTGTGGAGATTCCAACCTGGTACAACGATCCGATTACAAGAGAGTATTCTCGGCGCTTCCAAGAGCGCAACGACAATCCGTATCTCTCTGATTTTGAACTTGTTATGAGAGCATACGGATTCTCAGACGAGAACGAATTCATTCATGCACATACACACAGACCGTACTTGTTGACCATGGTCGGATTCATTCTAGGCACAGCATGGGAATTTCCACTCGGTCGTCACATAAGCGAACTTGCAGATATACCCAAATACAAAAGCCCTCGTACTGAGACACCACGCCAGGCCGTTAGTATAGGGGGGCCATTCACTGTCGTATATCCTGTACAAAGCTCAGGGAGCTATCAATTAATCGGTATCACCCCTGTACCGGTCTATCAGCCGGAACAGAAACTGCCCGAATTCAAAGATTCGATGTTTCTGGCACGACCGGGCGATATATGGGTACATCGTCCAATTAAGGAACATGAGTATTATGCGATTCTTTCCGAGGTAGAAAATGGCCTTTACCGTTACCGTACCAAAGCCATCGACTTCTCACCTATTCAATATGCAAAGGAGCACAACGCATATATCGATTCTATTATGAAGGGGTTTTGATGATATGGTGCAAGTGATACAGCCGGGAATTTATACAACGGTACAAGACCTTGGAAGAGATGGATTCTATCATCTCGGCGTACCGCCGAGCGGTGCGGCCGACCGGTATTCCTTTCAACTGGGGAACTTATTAATTGGGAATCCCGCCCATTGTGCGGGCCTTGAGATTCGCCTGCTTGGTCCAATCCTTCTCTTCACAAAACGAACATTGATTGCTATTACCGGTGCAGCAGCAGACTGCTTCATTAATGGAGACGCGGTGCCAATGTGGGAGTGTCTTGAAGTACAGGCCGGAGATGTTCTATCATTTCGTTTTGCGATAGAAGGCGTATGTACATACCTCTGTATCTCCGGAGGTATTCAAACACAAGAATTTTTACATAGCCGATCCACTTATATTATCAATCACAAGACCGAGTGCGGCTATATGCTAGAGAAGGGAGGGGAATTCGCCATCAGTGAGCCGCTACCCGGCGCATTCAAGCACGTAGGCAGAAGCATTCCGGAATCGATGCGCCCTTCTTTTCCACAGGATATCGAACTGCATGCGACATTAGGACTTGCCATTCATCGGATTAGCGATGAAGGAGTACGTACCTTCCTTGATGGTGAATGGAGAATCCGTACCGAATCAGACCGGGTTGCCTACCGTTTGGACGGAAAGCCGCTTTCCACAGCCGAATCAGCACTAAATGCTAAGGGAGAGCCCACTCCGGTCATTGACCTTGCGTACCCGATTGGCGTCATCACAGTTCCAAACCCAAAAGAGCTGATTATTCTTTTGAATGATGCTACTTCCGGCGGAGGATTCACTACGATCGGGGCTGTTATTAGCTCTGATCTTGATGCGCTAAATCAATGCCGACCACAGACAAGGGTACGATTCTCGGCCGTCACCATGGAGCAAGCACTGCGTCTGCGCAAAGAAAAAAGGCAGCGCCTTGCAGCCGCTGCCGAATATCTTACATAGCTATCGTTGTATAATGATTGAACCTACACTTCTATTGTCTCTTCGCTGAACGGCCAAGCCGGCAGCATGCGGCGCAGCGTCTTGTCCTCACGGTAGCCGAGCGCATACTCTGCCTGCATCACCGTATGAATCTCACGTGTGCCTTCATAAATGACCGGAGCTTTGGCATTACGCATGAATCGCTCGACTGGGTATTCGTTGGAATAACCATACGCACCGTGAATCTGTACCGCATCGCACGCCGCATCAAACGCGGCGTCGCATGCATGCCACTTAGCCAGTGATGTCTCACGCGTATTACGCTTTCCTTCATTCTTCAGCCAACCGGCACGGTATACCAGCAGGCGGGACGTTTCCAATCCATCGACCATTTTGGCAATCATTTGCTGCACCAATTGATGCTTACCGATTTCCTTACCGAATGTGCTGCGCTCATGGCAGTATTTTAAGCTCTGCTCTAAGCATGCCTGAATCAGTCCGCACGCACCAGCCGCCACAGTAAATCGGCCATTATCAAGCGCCGCCATGGCAATCTTAAATCCTTCTCCCTCCTCACCTACCAGATTCGCTGCAGGTACGCGTACATTATCGAAGAAAATCTCTCCTGTGTTACCTGCGCGAATGCCTAACTTGCCTTTGATTGCTTTGGAAGAAAATCCTTCAAATGTACGCTCAACGATAAAGCAGCTAATGCCTTTATGCTTTTTCGCTTTGTCTGTATAGGCAAACACAAGGAAATGATCCGCAACATCGCATAAAGAAATCCACGTTTTCTGCCCATTCAGGACATATTCATCACCATCGCGAACAGCGGTCGTCTGCATTGCCGCTACATCCGACCCTGCATTCGGCTCCGTTAAGCCAAACGCGCCAATCTTTTCTCCTTTTGCCTGCGGGACGAGATACTTCTGCTTCTGTTCTTCATTTCCCCATTGTAAAAGCGTCATACTATTAAGCCCCGTATGTACGGATACGGCCGTACGGAACGCGGTGTCACCACGCTCAAGTTCTTCACATACAATAGCCAGCACATTATAATCCATGCCGCTGCCGCCGTACTCTTCCGGTATGCACACACCCATTAAATCAAGGTCCGCAAGACGGGTCATAATATTCCGTTCAAAGTGTCCCTTCTCATCCCATTCCTGAATGTATGGAAGAATCTCCTTATCAACAAAGCTTCGTACCATTTTACGAACCGCTTCTTGTTCTTCCGTCATGCTAAAATTCATCATATTTACCCGCTCCTTTATTAAATAATGTGATTATCAAGCCATTCATGGATTTGTTCCTCATTAAAGCCATGCTCCAAAAGGATTTCTTTTGTATGCTCACCCGCAAGCGGCGGATGGTGCCGTACCGATACAGGTGTACGTGAAAACTTCAGTGGGCTGCCAACCATTGGAACACTACCTGCGGTCGGATGCGGTGCCTCAATCTTCATCTCGCGCGCTTCCACCTGCGGATCTTGAAACAACTGTTCCATCGTATGGATCGGAGCATTCGGAATGCCTGCATCCGTAAGTTCACAGAGCCACTCTGCTGCCGGGCGCTTGGCAAACTCATTGCCCAAAAGCTCACACAATACTTCACGATTAGCAAGCCGCATCGAGTTGGTCATAAAGCGAGCATCCTCACTCCACTCTTCACGTCCAAGCAGCTTACATAATCGATGAAACTGCTGATCATTGCCCACTGCTACCACCATCTCCATATCCGATGCCGCAAACGTCTGATACGGTACGATGTTGGGATGCTGATTGCCATACCGCTTCGGTACTTTACCGGAGACGAGATAGTTACTTGCCACATTAACCAGAAGTGAGATCTGCGAATCGAACAACGCTAAATCAATCATTTGTCCTTTGCCGGAACTCTCTCTCTCACGCAGCGCAGCCAAAATACCGATGGCTGCATACAGACCAGTCGCTACATCGGCAATGGCCACACCCACCTTCATCGGCCCGCTCTCTTCACTGCCTGTAATGCTCATCATGCCGCCCATCGCCTGTACAATATAATCATAACCTGGCATATCCTTATACGGGCCTGTCTGTCCAAATCCACTGATGGATGCATAAATCAGACGCGGGTTCACCTCGGCTAGAGAGTCATATCCAAGCCCAAACCGCTCCATTGTACCCGTCTTAAAGTTATTAATGACTACATCCGCATCCCGCACGAGATCTCGCAGAATATCCTGCGCCTTCGGGTCCTTTAAATTCAGCGTCATCGCCCGCTTGTTGCGATTCGCACACAAATAGTAAGCGCTTTCACCCCCGATGTTAGGCGGACCCCAGTCTCTCGTCTCATCGCTTCCGCCGGGTGCTTCAATCTTAATCACATCTGCTCCAAGATCACCCAAGATCATTGTGCAGTAGGGACCAGCCAACACCCTTGTCAGGTCGATTACCTTCACGCCTTCTAGCGCCCCGAGTTCATATGGCTTCGGGCAGGGAACCGTACCTTCTTGATTTGACGGCGAAGTAAGCATACACTCCCTCCTTTATTTGAGTAACACATAAAAAGCCAGCACGAACTCCGGCACAAAGACACTCTGTATACGGAGCACGACTGGCTTCATTGCCTGTGGGCTCTGTTCTGGCAAGAACGAGGACAGACATAAACAGTCAGTATAAAATTGAATAACTATCACTTGCAAGGTCAATTATACTATATATTAACTATATTCAGTCAATACTTTATTTTTTTATAACTTTATTTTTCAATTTTTCCTTCGTGATGCTTTACTCGTTCAGAGCTTTTATTCTGCCGACGGAGAGATGGAGCCGATAGTTGCCATGCGCCAATACCCGATCTAGCAGCGCATCCAACTCGTCTAGCGAAGGTACATGCGTTCGCAGCAGATAGCAACCGTCTCCACTAATACGATGCGCTTCATCAATGGCCTCTTCTTCCTGAACGAATCTTTGAAAGGCTCTGTGGTCTGAGGTCTTCATAAGCACGGTGATAAAGGCCGTCATCATCGGGCCAAGCTTTGCTTCATTGACTGCAATCGTATATTGTTCAATAATCCCCGCATCTTCCAAGCGTCGAATACGGTTCCCGACCGCCTGTCCCGTTAGATGTACCTGCTCGCCGATTTCCTTCCACTTCATACGCGCGTTTTTACGCAGCAACGTCAAAATTTGCAGATCCGCTTTATCAAGCATATGCCAATCCTTTCACCATGAAATGATATCGTAGCAAAACGTTTCGCGAGCGTATTCCTTCATTCTGCTCTTGTCACTATACTCTAGTTATAACATAAAAATTCTGTAGGAGGGGTATCGCAATGGAAAAAACCGCACTGCTGCTTGTCGATATTCAAAATGATTATTTTCCGAACGGACGCATGGAACTCTATGAAACACATAGGACTGCTGAAAATGCACGTAGGGTACTTGACTTCTTCCGTGACCATCAGCTTCCTCTCTTCCATATTAGGCATCTATCCGTTCAACCCGGCGCAACCTTCTTCATACCCGGTACAGAAGGTGCTTCTATTCACGAGACAGTGGCACCGCTGCCCAATGAAACAATCATCGAAAAAAATTACCCGAACAGCTTCCTTCATACTTCGCTGCTTACTCGTCTACAGGAATTAGGAATTGAAAACCTTATTATTTGCGGCATGATGAGTCATATGTGCATTGACGCGACAACCCGCGCCGCCTCCGATTACGGCTTTCGCTGCACGGTTATTGAAGATGCCTGCACATCCCCTGCTTTATCCAGACAGGGGCGTACCATTCCGGCTACCGACGTCCATCATGCATTCATGACTGCATTAAGCGGCTTCTATGCTGTAATCGAGACCGCCGATGACTTCCTAGCAAAGCAACCTACCATATAAAAACAAAGAAGACGGGCAGCTTCGCGCTCCCGTCTTCTTTATTTTCTCCTGCTGACATGTTCGCTTGGACGCTTATACCGGCTTGATGTTGCAATTTGGAAGAGAGCTTTTAAAATCTTCATAAAAACGTCTTTTCTTTCCCGATTTGTGACTTGTATCACACTGCTAAAAGGGTTATTTTTTTACAATAGATACTAAGATTACTACCTTGAAAAGATTGAATTACAGTTCTCTTTTCACAACAAAGACTGAAACAACCGAGGGGTGTGTGAATTGAAAAGAACGTTAACCTGGCAGTTGGGAATCATCATCGTCATTATGATTCTCGCGTCTCTGTGTATCACATCGATCGCCATGTATAAAACAGCATATGACAAGATATATGAAGCAGCAGGCATTGAAGCCTATGGCTGCGCCAACATAACCACTGGTCTAATCAGTCCAAAAGACATCGATAACATGCTGCAGGGTGATAAAAAAACCTCTGCATTGGTAGGGAATAATCTCAATTGGACAACCGATCACAAGGCTATTTTTGAGACGCAATATATTATGGATCTGAATGGCAAGCTTCTCGCCTTAGATAATCACTTAAAAGAAAAGGGCTTTACCGTAGGCGATTCGTTCTATATGGATACTGAAGCAATTGCCATGCTTAAAAATATGAAACACCCGACATATTCCGAAATCTACGAATACGGCGGCATGGAAAGACTATCCGGCTATGCACCGATTTTTAAAGACCATGACCCTACAAAAGAAATCATCGCCATTAGCGTCATTGACTTTAATGCGGATATTCTGACAGAGCGCACTTGGTCTGTCGTAAAAGATGGACTCCTACTCGGCTCCATCCCTATTATTATCGCCTGCATCATTACGATTCTGCTTATCAGACGAAAGACAAAGCCTATCTCTACTCTGATTGAACAGGCGAAAAAAATCGCCGACGGTCATTTGGATGTCGCTGATACAAAAGTCAGCAGCAAAGACGAGGTTGGAGACCTGGCACAAACATTGAACGTTATGACACATAATCTGCGCGATATTATTTCTACGCTCAAAAGTACATCTGAGCACCTAGCACATAACACCGAGTCTACGTCTACTTCACTAGATGAAATGAATACGGCACTCCAGCAAGTCTCACGAAATATCGAAGAGGTAGCAGCCGATACATCAGGCAGTACAGAAGGCGCCGCTGAAGCTGCGGAAGCTCTTTTACAACTGGCTGAGTTGATCCGATCCGCTAAGGAAAAGGCGAATGATAGTGCGCAAAATTCACAAAGAACACTTGCCGCGGCCGAGCAGGGACAGGCACGACTGCATGAGATTACAGAGAGAATGAACGGCATCAAAGCCGCAGCACTTGATACGGAACAAACAATCAAAGAACTAAATATGTACACGGACGAAATCCAGAAAATCACAGAAACTATTGCTGGAATCGCTGCACAAACCAACCTGCTGGCATTAAATGCATCCATTGAGGCGGCACGTGCAGGAGAGCACGGCAAAGGATTTGCGGTCGTAGCTAATGAGGTGCGGAAATTAGCCGAGCAATCTAACCAGGAAGTTGCCGAAGTGGAGAAGCTTGTCCAAAAAATCACAGACAGCATCAATAAAACGGTCGATTCCATACAGGAGAGCCGCCATAGCGTCACAGAAGGCGAACAGACTGTTCTCGCTACCCATTCGGCACTCGAACAAATCCTTCATGCTGTTCAGAATACCGTTGAAGAAATACAGGGCATCTCACTTCTTACGAATGAGGAAGCAGCTACGTCTGAGAAGATTGTTCACTTAGTGAATCAACTCGCCGCATCCATCGAGAATATGGCCGCCAATTCGCAGGAAGTATCGGCTGCCGCTGAAGAAACAACAGCATCCGTAGAAGAAGTCTCGCATCGTTCCAGCAAAACGGCACACGCAGCACAAGAACTTAATGAAATTGTAAATAGATTTACATTATAAAATCGAAAATACCTCTATAAAAAGTATTTGATTACCACGATCAAATACTTTTTTTATTCCACAACACCATACGACTTAATTTTTACTGTTGGTGTTATCGTCACCTCTGCCTTTGCAAACTCATGAGGCCAACGATTGTCTATCTTCTTCCAATGCTCATATTGATATGCTCTTGCATACCAACCAAAGTTAAAAGGATCAAGCTGATGTTTTTGCACCCTTTTAACGATAGTATTCAGTTCTTTTTCTATCTGACTCCTGATTATTTCTGTTAACTGCTCTTGATTCTTCTCCATATTCACATCAAATGTTCGCTCCCCTAGAGAAAGGTCGAGACGCATAGCGATATCAAAGTAAAAACGTCCCTTCTTATAATGGGTGGAAATCGTACGTTTAATTTTATTGATGTTTACTGTGACAAATTCAGCACCCTTTTTATTCATCACAGTGTTTTTACTTTTGATTGATAGAGAAGGTAACTGCATGGTTAACGTAACTGGTGCCTCCTCCTTCTTCTGCAAGATATGAAGAAGGATGCTTTCCCGGCGATTTAATGACATTTTATATATACCCTTATTGTCTAACAGCGCTGAACCGGTAACAACAATTCCCTTCTTATCCGCCTTCATCTCTGTAATAGCGGGAGTACTTCCCTTATCAAGCAGCAAGATATGAAGGCTCTGCACGGTAGCAAATGCTGTTTCATTTTTAGCTCTTGCTACATCAATAGAGTGAGTAATGTATGTGGGAAGAATCGGCTTATCAGGAAATTCACTATTCACGATGGAAGAGACCCTTCCTTTTACCGCAACCACGCGCATATTTCCTGTGTTTTTAGGGTCGCGGTATATAACATCAAGGCGGGTCATAATTCCTGTTTTCCTAAGGAGTTGTTCACCGAACAAAAGAACTTGGATTTTTCCATTCACAATTTCCCCATTGCTTACACTGTTGAACACTTCTCTCGCCTGTCGCGTTGTATTTACTTTTGCTCCATATACTTCGAATTTCTTTTTTGCATCTTTATTGAAAACAGGGCTAAGTTGATAGATAAACATCTTATCCTTTTCAGCCACATCATAGCCATACACTAAGGAAAGTGTCGTCTTTTCTACGTCAAGCCGGTCGCAGCCCGCCATCAGAAGTAGAAGAATACAGATAGCGGACCATCTAATTCGCATTCTCATTCGTCTCTCTTCCTCTCCAGCGCGTATACAATGCCACATAAGTGAAAAGAGCAACAGGAAAAACATAAGCTGCAAGATACCCGACTTCAGCCATCCATTTCTTCAGCAGCATAATCTCCGCATAAGAAGGACTATAAAAAAAAGAAAGAACAACAAGAAGCAGAAGGAAAAAGTACGGTAGCTGCCACCCTCTCTTATTAAACAGTTCAGAAATATTGGTGAGTGCAAAAAAGGTATAGGGAACGATCGAGGTTAAAAAAACAAAGATATAAAAGGAAAGGAAGATAATTTCCAAGCGTTCAAGAAAAGGAAACTCAATCGGCTTAACGAGTGTCAACGTGGGCCAGAGAGACCGCGTAATTTCATCTGGACTAAAATAAACAAAGCAGCTTAATGTAATCTGAAGATATACCAAAAGCGTAATCGTATTCGCAATCACAATTCCTTTTGCTGCGTGCTGCTTGTTTTTTAAATACGGATAAAAATGAAAGGCCAACTCAAACCCGACAAAAGCAAGGATCGTTGTTCTGACCGTATAAAGAACAGGCAGCCACCCTTCTTTTAGTACAGGGAGCAGATAAATCCATTCACTATCTTTAAGCGGAATAAGCAGTAAAAGCGGCAGCCAGAGCGTAAAGAAGAAGACAAACAAAGCATATCGGGCGATGAGCTGCACGCCGCCTCGCATGATAAAATATATGTTCACAACAAATAAAATCATAAGAAAGTAGAAAGGCGTCTTCGGTAAAATCCATTCTTGAATAATGAATACCGACATCAAAAGAATAGTGACAGCAGACAATAGTAAATATACAATCCAGAACACCATGACTGATTTGCCCAGCCAGGTGCCAAGATAGCGTATTAATAGCTGCAGCATCGACTCCCCCGGATGTTTGGCGATAAGATAAACCACCGCTAAGCTGATGATGGTGGTAATTACCCAGCCGATAATAATGGAGATCCAACCGTCTGTTCCCGCATCTTTAGCCAAAATCGCAGGAAGAGACAAAATACTTGTCCCTACCTGTACGCCATTAATCACAAGAATATACTGTAATAACGAAATCTCTTTCTTTACAATCATATGTATTGACTCTCCCTACTTTTTTCTTCGCTTTCCTTGGCGATCGACCTGATTTGGGCGAACAGACAATGGGCGTTTTTTCATCATCCATATGGGCAAGCGAATAAATGTATCCTTCATATCCGAGAAACGTAACGGTGAAATCGGGCTGCCGTACGGTACGCCAAGAGAGGAGATGGAGAGGATATGAATCACAAGAAGACTCATCCCACACACAATCCCGACCATACCGAATGCAGAAGCAAGCAGCATCATCGGAAAGCGGATAAGGCGAATGCCTGCTGACATCTCTAAGTTCGGAATAATGTAAGAAGAAATCGCAGTAATCGCTACAACAATGACCATGATATTACTCACAATCCCCGCTTGGACAGCCGCCTGTCCAATTACGATTCCTCCCACCACCCCAATCGTTTGTCCAATAGGTGACGGGAGCCTAACCCCCGCTTCCCGAAGCATTTCAAGAATCAGCTCCATAATAAGCGCTTCAATAAGCGGGGGCAGTGGAACCTGTTCTCTTGACTGAGCGATGGAAAGAATCAATTGCAGAGGAATAACTTCATAATGAAATGAAATCATCGCGATATAAATGGATGGTGCAAAAATAGCAATAAAGCAGCCGACAAAGCGTAAGATTCGGACAAAGGAAGAGGTAAGCCAGCGAACATTATAATCATCCACGGTTTGAAAAAAAGAAGAAAACGTCATCGGGCCAATAAGCGCACCTGGCGAACGATCTACAATGACAGCAACTCGCCCCTGAAGAAGATGGGAGGCAGTTGTATCAGGACGCTCCGTTAAAATAAATTGAGGAAATGGTGTATACGTATGATCTTCAATTAATCCTTCCAGCTCACCTGTATTAAGGACTGTATCCACGCTAAGCTGCTTAAGCCTTATCTCTACTTCTGTAAGTGCATCCTGGTTAACAACATCAGCCAAATACAGAAGAGATAACTGTATACTCCCCCTCTCTCCTACCATGACCTCTTTGGCTTTCAACTCTCGACTTGGAATATAGCGGCGTATCATCGCAATATTTTGATTGGCAACTTCAGTAAATCCTTGATGAGCGCTCTTAATAGAGGATTCAACCTGCGGCTCCTGTATCGCTCGCTGCGGCCACCCCTGTGTATGAAATGCATAGGCGGATGTTTTAGCATCGATAAAGACTATACTTTTTCCATTCAAAAGAGCCTGCTCAATGGCAGACCAATTCTGTACCTGCTCGATCTTTCCTACCGATACAACCGAGGATAGGACATCTACTTCATCTGTCTCCTGCTGTAAAAGCGGTCGAAGAATATCTGTATTAATAATATTTTTGTCTACAAGACCATCCATGTATAAAAGAGCCATTGGCGACCCTTTTTTTACCGATACGTTACGAATCGTTAACTCAGGAATATTACTGAATAGCATTCGTATGGTTTGAAGATTGGTAGCAAGAGATGGACTAATTGTGCTCTGTAAGATCTCGTCTGCCTGTCGCTGTGTGGCAAGTGATTTTTTACCACGCAGCCGCCAATTCTGTAAAAAACCCACCACTCTCCCTCCTCTCTATCCGCGTACTCATATTCTTATTCTTCATTATGGTAGATGTAAGAAAAACATATACGTTTGCTAGAACAAGCAAACAGCCGACCTGATAGCCAGGTCGGCTGCTAACTCGGATATCTTCTTGTCTTTTACTTTCATATTCCTACTTCATTTAGCCTCCCTACGCCCATTTCTTCACTAAACGCGTACGATTATTTACGTTCAATTTTCTAAAAATATTATAAATGTGCCGGGTATGGGAGGCGCTGAGAATCCTAGGGTTCGAGCAGATATGGCCTACTATCCAACCCCAAATGGAGGAGCCGCTGCCATGGACAATAGGAGAATCAAAGCATGTCGCGGAAAATAAGAATTAGTATAAACAAGCCAAAAACACTGAACCAAAGCCCGAATAACGGACATGGGTACAATCGTCCGTTATTCGGGTTTTGCTATACTATAGCGCTTTTATTTGACAGTAGCCACCTGTCCCTTTGTCATCTGCGCCAATTCTTCTGGTGTAAGCTGAAATACGGCTTTAGGATGGCCTGCAGCGGCCCATATCACATCATAGTTAAACAGATCTTCGTCGATCAGTGTCACAATTGATTCGGTGTGCCCTAGCGGCGCAACGCCACCAATGACAAACCCTGTACGATTTCGCACAAAGTCAGCATCCGCTTTTCCCAGTTTTTCATTGAGCTGTTTCGCCAGCTGCTTTTCATTGATACGATTTACTCCACTGGCAACGACAAGCAAGGGCTTATCCGAATCCTTCATACGAAAAATAATAGACTTCGCAATTTGAGCCACGTCACAGCCGATCGCTTCCGCTGCTTCTTGAGCCGTTCGGGTGCTTTCCGGCAACTCCACCACTTGATTTGTGTAACCTAATTCCGCAAGCTGCGTTTGCACTTTTTGCGCACTCCCTTTTAGTTTCTCCATAAACATTCACTCCTCCGCATAATACATGGTAACTTGTATGACTGTATCCTGATCGGTTTCATTTATATACATGTGCGGAATATTGCCCGCAAATCGTATCGCATCACCCTCAGGTAAATGAAAAATTTCATCCTTTATCTTTACTGTAAAATCCCCTGTGATAACTGTAATATATTCATATACGCCTTCATTGTGAGGAGATGAGAGATAGCTTCCACCGGGATCCAATACGATGCTGTAAATCTCTAGTCTGGTTTCGGGATCAAACGGAAACAACAAATACGCTCTACACTTTCCATCGTCTTCCGTTACCGGTGAGATTGTACTCCGTGAAACGACGCAGACACTACTCTCCTCACTCTTTATCAAAGAGGAGAAGGAAAGATGAAGACCTGTAGCAATTTTCCACAGCGTCGTGACAGTCGGCTGGGAATCCCCCCGTTCAATCTGATACAGCATCCCTTTACTAACCCCGGTTAATTCGGCAACTTTATCGAGGCTTAGTCCTCTTTTTTTTCTGATTTTCTCTAGGTTATTTCCAATTGTTACGTGAATAGAGCTCATATACTCTCCTTTCATTTTAATTTATTATATTGAACAAATATTATGATATAACAAACAATAATACAAGCCAGTAACCATTGTTTTTTTATATACACATTTTGCTGTTTCAGACTTTCATAAAGTGGGTACTCTATAACGGATATCAGCTCCAAAAACCACCTTTATAATTAACCTAATCACCGAGAAATACCGTACTTTTTTAAAATACTACTCAACATAGATGGGAGTGATGGTATTGGATTTAGTCTTTAAGGAAGGACAGGAAATGAAAGAATTTCTGTCACAAAATAAACAAATATTTGAGGACATGCTATTAGCGGAAGCCGTTAATGTGCGAGAAAAAATCAAAGAAATCCACTTAATCGGTAACATCAACCTTTTACTAAATGCTCATCGGCTTGTCTTGTATGTTGTGGAAAATCGGGAGCAGGAGCTTATTGCTTTCGCCAAGCAGGAAGGAATCTTATGGGCGAAGTACTCATTAACATTGGAATTCAAATTAGAATGGGTACAAGCGATCCGAAGAACGTTATGGAATTTTCTATACCATTACGATCATATCCAAGGCAAGCATGTTACACGCGAAGAATTTTATGCAATGGAGAAAAGAATCAATGAATTAGTTGATCAATTTCTTAACAACTTTTTCATTAGCTATTCAGCATACAAGGATAAATTAATTGAATCGCAAAAGAAATTAGTTCATAATCTCTCTGTTCCTATTATACCAATCTCCCCATCTATATGTATCTTGCCTTTGATTGGAGAAATTGATGCGTATCGAGCCAAAATCATAGAAGAAAAAGTATTAATGGAGATTGGTAACTTACATATTCAAACGTTAATCATGGACTTGTCTGGCGTCCTTCAGATGGAAATGGAGGTAGCCCACCATCTATTACGAATTTTTGATGGGATTTCAATGATGGGATGCAGTACTATCATTACAGGATTACGCCCTGAAGTTGTAAGAAAAATGATTAACGAAGGCATATCATTCAAAGACAGAGCAGAAATGAAAGGAACGTTGCAGCAAGCATTAAAGAACTATCTCGCCATGTAGCAACCCCTTTCATCTCCAAATGAAAAGGATCGTAAAACTTCCGTATACCTTAGAAGTTTTGCGATCCTTTTTTGCGGCATCAACTTATTCTTTGTTAAACTCGTCAGCGTACCTTTCATCATCTTCTTGATTATCCCGAATCGTCTTCTGCAGTACAAAAGAACTCATGGTTAAGAAAAGCGCTGATACGATGTAATATCCTTTCACCGGAAGCGGGGCATCTAATGTGTAAATCCCGATGAACATCGCTGCAAACGACAAAATAAATGCTGCCCAGGCCATATTTGTAAATGCTTTTGTATTTCTTCTGCGTGGTCTCATTGCATCCATTACCTCCATCCTCTTATTCACATATTCGCTATCAACCAATTTATTCCTATTGTGTATACTGAAATTTAGAAAAAATAAATTATATTTTCTAGTAATGGAGCAATCGGAAACAAACTTTATCGAGCAAGCAGCTTTCCTACCTTTTTAACAACCTTCTTCGTCGTCTTTCCTGTTACCATTTCATCTTTACCGAGGATAACAAATTCCTTCTTTTTGCCAAGCTTGCACATCGACTGACATCCCACGCAGATTTTTGCTTTCGGTTCTATTTTGCTGAGCTTTTTCTTCAGCTTTTTTACGTCATCCGCACACTTATGGCAAATACGCAGTGTAACAGCCATACAGGTTCCGCCCTTTCTTTCAGTCTATTTGGCAAATAAAGCGATGCTGGGGCATATTGCTACTGCTTGTATTGGATCATACTATATAAGTGCTACTTTTGAGAATACCCCTCATACGCTTGTGTCTGCTCATAAACAAAAAAACCTCTGCCCTATAGACAGAAGGTTCTCATCTTATCCTATATGAATGGTATGTCATCTCTTTAGACTCTAGCACCACTTGGTGTATAGCGTTACTTTCGCTTTTTAAAAAACTTCTTATTTCTTCCGGGGTAATTCCTAACTCACGTGCAATCAGCATAAGAGACACCCACTCTTGATCAAGTTCGTTCTGCTTCCTAACCATCTTCGCCCCCCGCAAATTCTTAAGAGGTAGTTCAGCCGTCATAGTGCTATACCGTAGACCTGGAACTTTGCGTCCCTGCTTTTCAGTCAGGTTTGCCTTTTTCTCAAGTATTTTGATTAGGTATTTGTTTTTTACCTGACCTTTATTGTTAGTAAGGTGTGCCTCTCGTAAGGTCATTTATATTTTTTCTAACTTGTAAATCTATTTTACCGATTACATGTACCCACGGAAAGGTTCTTTTGTCATGAAGAAGTCACAATATAGTCACACCTAAACCCTACTGCTTACATATAAGGAAATCAATAGCAGGTGATAAAACTAACCAGACAGATTACAGGGAATGCAATCGTAAAGTAAATCAAAAATAATATACGCTTATGTTCCTACTTATCCGTTTAAGGCGGCTTTGTATAAGTTCCACTTATTTGCCTAGATGAAATAATTACCAATTGTGGTAACTTATTAACAAGAACCCCCCAATATTTTCTTTTCTGTACCGGCCCCGTGCCGGATTTTTTTTTGCTCATTTTGGTCATTAACAAAGGAGGCAATGATATAGACGGAAAAGCCAAGCATGCTGTTACATCAACATGCTTGGCTTTTTAGACAGCCCCATTTTATACAGATTCACTATCATATTTTCCTTGCTTATATTCATTCATCCACCGAAAAATCATAATACTGTTGATTCGATGCTGTCTGGCTATGCTGCCAGGCTTATTACATTCCAATACCTGCTGTACGACCTTGCACTTAAACTCACGTGAATACTTCCGCTTCATTTTTTTCTCCTTTCGGTAACCCGGCTGCCGTAGCTTTTTATACAGTAGGCCCGTGGTTTTGCGTCCTCATCTTTCAATGAGTTTGCCTTTTCGACATACATTAGGATACAAAAAATTAGTGCACAATGGAATAGGTATTCACTATTTTTCTTTTATCCGCCATATACGCAACCTTTATCTACCAATTCCCGTAGAACATAACTGCTTGTAATACTACACATTACTCATACTTTTTTAAAATGATTACCGCATTGTGACCGCCAAAACCAAATGAATTGGATAACCCTATCTCTACATTTGCCTGACGGGCAGTATTAGGTACATAATCTAAATCACATAGCGGGTCCGCATGTTCTAGATTGATTGTAGGAGGTATCGTTCCTTCCTGCAGGCATTTTGCCAGCGCAATGGCTTCTACCCCACCCGCTGCACCCAACATGTGGCCGGTCATAGACTTATTCGCTGTTATAGGGATGTTATATGCTTGCGCTCCGAATAATTTTTTAATGGCTATGGTTTCCGATATGTCACCGGCTTCCGTACTGGTCGCATGAGCACTAATGATATTGACTTGTTCCAAAGAAATCTGAGCATCTTGTAACGCCATTTTCATAGCATGGTATGCGCCTTTACCTTCCGGATGCGGAGATACCATATGATGCGCGTCTGAGCTTGCACCATAGCCAATAACCTCAGCATAAATTCGTGCGTTTCTTCGTAATGCGTGAGACAACGATTCGAGAAGGAGAATGCCTGCGCCTTCCGACATGACAAATCCATCCCGATTCTCATCAAACGGACGACTTGCTTTAGCCGGACAATCATTCCTTGTAGATAAAGCTGTAGCATTCCCAAAGCTGGCCAAAGACAAGTCGGTTATCGAAGCCTCCGTGCCGCCCGCAAAGACAACATCCGCTCCCCCGAATCGAATAAGTCTGGACGCTTCGCCAATCGCTGTATTGCCGATTGCACAAGCAGAAACAGGCGACATCGAAGGACCCATCGCGCCCCATTTCATGCTAATTTGCGCTGCAGCCGCATTCGAAATCATTGCGGATACTAACGAAGGACTTACCCGGCCCGCTCCTCTCTCCCGAAGCAGATCCACATTTTTAATGAATGTTTCAATTCCTCCTATGCCGGAGCCAACATAGACACCCAGACGTGTCGGATCGACTTGATCCATATCTAGGTTCGAATCGATCCATGCTTGCTCGGCTGCAGCTAAGGCAAATTGGCAAAATCTATCCATACGCTTTGCATCCCTGCGTCCTAGAAGTTCCTCGGCATGAAAATCACGGACGAGTCCAGCAATTTTTGTTTTATGCCCGCTTACATCAAATGTATCAATAAAAGAAAGACCTGACCTACCATTAACCAAATTTTCCCATAACATTGCTACTTCATTGCCCAGTGGTGAGACGACTCCCATTCCTGTAATCACTACACGCTCCAAGCTTGATCCCTCCCCTTGAATATTTTGTTATATTTTCACATGCTACTTATCCTATTACAAGTTGTTGTTTATCCTAGTATAATTACTACTATGATCATTCGTATGATGAGGGGGCATGGAAACGTTGAATAATCAAAACAGACTTGACGCTCTGTCCACCTTTCTAAAATCAAAGCGAGCTAACATTCAACCTCAATCTGTTGGACTACCAACAGGAACCCGGCGGCGGACACCCGGCTTGCGAAGGGAGGAAGTCGCTCAAATAGCAGGCGTAAGCACCACTTGGTACACATGGCTAGAGCAAGGGCGTGATATTAACGTTTCTACATCGGTATTAGATGCTATTGCAACCGCCCTGCAGTTAAATAATGATGAACGCAAATATCTATATGACCTTGCCTTAGAAGCCAATTCAAATGCTTCCCAACCAGAAACATTGGAAACAAAAATCCCTCCGTCCTTAGGAAAAATTTTGTCAGAACTTAACTATTGTCCGACATTGATTACTGATCGACACTTCCATATCGTCGGCTGGAACCGAGCTGCCGCACATGTTTTTTTGGATTTCGAACAAATTCCAAATGAACAACGAAACTTAATTCGTTTACTCTTTACAAGAAAAGAACTGCGGTCATTAGCCGTTAATTGGGAACATTTCATTAAGGGATTTCTTGCTATCTTCCGTGCTTATTACGGCCAATATGTAGGAGATACATGGTATAATCAGTTTCTTGAAGAAATGACTCATCTTCATCCGGAATTTCAGTCTTTGTGGCAAGAGAGCCAAGTAAGCATGGCTCCAGAGGTTTTCATTGAATTCCGGCACGCCAAAGTGGGAAAAATGCTGTTTAATTTAACTTCCCTGCAAGTCCAAGGGGCGATGGATTTGCGATGTAGCGTGTATACTCCTGTAGAGGAATCATCTACTGAAGCAAAATTAAAACGACTGCTGACAGAAAAAAAGCCGGACGATGAGACGCCCGGCTTCGACCATTAATTGTCACATGCACATGCGATAATCACAAGAAGGATAAAAAGCACCAACACGATACCAATAACGTCTTCACCAAAACCGAAACCCATAGTTTCTCCTCCTTTTTCCACTAGACATAGTTACATTCTATGGGTCTAGGTGTAGACAAGTGTTAGGCGGATATCACCTTATTTACATTTTGGTTCTAATGCCCGGTTTTGATAAGGAAACAGGATAAGGGGCTAACCCATAATATTGGGCAGCCCCCTTTTTATTTTGGTGCTATGAATTAATATGCAGTCCAACCCGAATCTGCTGTTATGATTGTTCCGTTAACAAAGCTTGATTCGTCTGAAGCAAGGAACAGGGCAACGCCTGCGATTTCTTCTGACTGGCCTGTACGTGGGTTGGTGCTTATTCCCGGTTGTATGCGTCCCATACCGAATTCATTAATATTCGTCATCGTGGTACTGATATTTGTCTCCACTCCTCCCGGCGCAATCACATTGCAGCGAATGCCTTCTTTCGCATACATAAATGCTGTGTTTTTTGTGAACCCAATAACCGCATGCTTAGAGGCAGTATACGTTGCACCTGCACGAGCCCCGTATAATCCTCCCACGGAGGCAACATTAATAATTATCCCATTTTTCCTCTCTAAGAATACGGACAATGCTTTACGTGTAGCACGCATAACACCTGTAGTATTAACAGCAAAAATTCGTTCCCAGTCTTCATCCTTGATATCGCCGGCCGCTTCAAAATTATCCATAATTCCTGCATTGTTAACTAGAATATCCAACGTGCCGTACGTGTTAACAGCGGTATCAATTAAATTCTGTATATCTTCCTCTTTTGCAACATTGGTCCTCATCGCCATTGCTTCTCCGCCGTTGGATTTGATTTCTTCGACGGTTGAATTCGCAGCGTCTATATTAATATCTGAGACGACGACCTTCGCTCCTTCTTTTGCATAAAGAACAGCAATGGCTTTCCCAATTCCCGAAGCGGCTCCTGTTACGATTGCTACCTTATTTTGAAGTCTCATAAAAGCACCCTCCCATTACGTTTATTATTATAGATTACCAAACATTATAAATAATTAAACTACTTATTCACTTGGCATGTACGTTAAGTAGAATATAAAATGTTTATAAGGTTATACAAATATGTATGTGGGGGTTGGAGGGAATTTGTTGCTTACAAGTTATAGTCGCTATGTAGGTCAATTAGCTATAGATGAATGGTTCGTTTCCATCGATAATAACCTAACTAGCAATACAAATTATGCCATAATTCAAATGAGACAATTTGCAGAGCATTTTACAGCACAGATAGTAAAAAATAAAATGCCTTCATCATCGGATCTTACCTTTGTTCAAATGCTGGATATTTTGCTCCAAAAGCAATTGATAGATTTCAAGCTGTATCAATTATTTAGCGGCATTCGTTTGATTGGTAACAAAGCTGTACACGACGGCTTTGATATGGAACCCGTAGCGAAACAAATGTTTTCGGAATTGTGCAGCGTACTAGAAAGCGAGATAACAGATACCAAATTACACGTAACAAAAAATCTTCAGTCAAATGAATTATTTGAAATTGGCTCTATTGAATTAGCCGATTTAAGCAAGGGCCTACAAAATAAGAATAAATTTTTTATTCCTTATTTTAGTGAGAACTATGTTGATAACATTGACGATATTTCATGTTTTTGTTACGTTCCAGAATTTGAATTAAGCGAACTAGATGATGAGGATGATTTCGAATTACCTTTATATACGGATACAAAAGATGTTCACAGTCTATTTGAACAGAAAACATGTCAAGTATACACCGAATATAATGATCGTATCTATGAAGTTCAACTGTTTCTACTAGATAATGCTGTTGAAGAAGCACGACTGAAAAAGCGGAGTAAAATATTTTTGGGGTACCTTAGTATTACCAATACTTATTTTCCAAAAACCGGTGAAGTTATTTGTAAAATCATCTCGCCAATCACTGACTATAACATGATTGATGATTATAGTGAAATTACCTCAGGCCTTTGTTTAATTGATAATGAAGTACTTTGTATGCAGGCAGATGAACTTCTTCCGCTTTATGCATATTTCAATTCCATGTCAGGTGATGTAAGATGCAAGCTATTTATTCAAACAGATAGAGAATATATTGTTACACCGTTTACTTATTCTCATATTATACAATTACTTGATGAAGATGTTTCAAAAGCATTTGATTTACTCTACCAATTTCGAGATTTCGATGCTAATTTTTTCCATATGACTGAAGGGTATAAAAATATAGGGTCGATTTCAGAAGAAATGTGGCTTGATTTGGATGTTGAACTTGTAAATGAGATTAAAAAACGGGAATATGATCATCCTCAATTCCAATTTATTTTAGGGTTAATAAGCATTCAATACGCTAATGATCCTGTAGTTGCTTTGCCTGTCTTAGAAAAAGCCGCAAACAATAATCATATGGTAGCAGCAAACATAGTCGGTGAAATTTACGATTTAGGAAAAAAAGGAATTAAAAAAGATTATAATAAAGCCTTTTATTTTTATAATTTAGCTGCTGAAAAAGGCTATACTGTAGCACAACGTAACTTGGCTGCACTTTATGAATTAGGCCAAGGCATTAAAGCTAACGAAGAAAAGGCGACATATTGGTATAGTAAAGCTGCGAAAAAAGGAGATGAATTTTCTAGGAATCGATTATTCTCAAGATACGGCATTGAATTATAAGCTTACATTTTACTGCACAGGTGGTTCCTCCTACTTCTGAGAAGCATAAAGGAATCTGCAATAACCGATCTCAGCAGCATTCTTCATGAGTTCGAGATTGAGCCAAGCAGCAAGCTCATAAAAAGTCTTATCTTCAAAAGGCCATTTGGTTCGCTTACAAGATAGAAGTTCATCGTCTGGTAACGTCGCTAATGCAGCTTTCCATTCATCACGCAATTGAATCATTTTTTCTCTAACAGCCTTACTATTACCGGGCCAATGAATATTCTCACGGGTTAACGTCCCATTACCAAAAGAATGGTCAAAAACCATTGACCACCAAAAAGTAATGTGCCAAGTTAACCAGGCAATACTCGGCGGCCCAATATCGTAAGCTTCAGTATCTGGCCAATCTGCATGCCAGACCCCTAATCTATTAACAACATGAAGCCCCCTTCTGGCCGGTCTCCAGAGACATTCTTCATCTTCAAGACCAGTAAGATGAATGTCTAACATTTGCCACGCGATATCAAACTGGAAATTTAGTGTGCTGCGAAGACGATCTGTTGAATTCTCAACTTGCTTCTCATTCACAGTGATTTCCTCCTATAATCCGTACTTAAAATACCACAATTCCATGTTATGCCTAACTTATATCTATATACTATACAAACGAATATAATTTACGTCTAGGAATAAGATAGACAAATCAGATCATTGAATGCGTTTAATTTTTTCTAAATCTCCGCTGCATAAAATTTCAAGATTAGAAAATATCTTTTCGGGTGACCAATCCCACCATCTCAAATTTTCCAGATAGCCTATTAGCTCATCATCAAATCTTTTTCGTATCATTTTGCAAGGATTTCCTCCGGCAATATGGTAAGCGGGAATATTTTTTGTTACGACAGAATTCGCGGCAATAATCGCTCCATTACCAATATGAACACCAGGCATCACGGTTACATTTTGTCCAATCCATACATCATTGCCAACCACAGTATCTCCCTTAAGCGGCAATTCCTCTAACGTTGGGGCAGCTTTTTCCCAGCCACTCCCCATCACATTGAATGGATAGGTCGTCACACTGCACATCCTATGGTTTGCGCCGTTCATTATGAACTCAATCCCTTTTGCGATGGCACAAAATTTTCCGATGATCAATTTATCCCCCAATACTTCATAGTGATGTGTTACACGTTCTTCAAATTTATCTGCGCCATTCACATCGTCATAATAGGTATATTCCCCGACCGTGATATTGGGGCGAGTAATCACATTTTTGATATAACAAATACTTTTGATTTTAGGATTTGGAAAAATATCATGCGGATTAGGTCCAAATTGCATAATAAATCCTCCTTGCAAAAATTTTAATTTTTCAATCTATTATTGTCATTATATCTGGATACCTTTTATTGAAACATTTTTGGTTTTGCCATGAAAGTTATCTTATATTCTACTGATTATCTATTATTCAAGTATTCGTCTGCTATCCTCCTGCATACATCCTTGGCATCATACTCATGATCAATGACATATTTTATAAATAAATCTTCAACTTCCATGCTGTCAATTGTAGCTGCATAGCGAAAAGCCTCTGCCCACAGCATCTTCCAATTTGCGTCATTCATGATTTTCTTTGCAAGTTCGAACGCTCTCTGCGGTTCTTGAAGTTGTAGCTTCTTAAAAACCACTTCTAGCTCAAACTCTGCTTCGTCATCCTGCCTACTCATAACATCATTAATGCGTTCATCCGAAACATTTCCCGCCATATCCAAAAACGCGATTGATAAATAATCAGGATACATCCTCTTATCAAAAGCAGTATGAATTGAAGCAGTTCTCTCGTCTTCCCAGACGTTCTGACACTCTGCAAGAATACGTTCAACTTCTGTAACCGTAAGTTCCGTTGTTCTCGAATGTATTCCTTTTTTAAGGAATGCGTAGATCCTTTTTGGTTTATTGAATAAGCGCAGATCATATCCTTCGCCGCCGGCATACATCTCGCCTGGCTTTTTGTACTGACTGAATTCGGTAACCTGCATGATTGTTAAACAATCGATGCGTTTATTTTCTAGATAGGCTGCTGCTGCTCTATAGTGTCCGTCTAACAGCGTGCTCATAAAGCCTTCATAATAAAAGGCAAGTCCTGTCATCGTCTTTCCCGTCTTTATCTGAGCTACGTAATGATTGACTCTTTCTTCGTTTATACACTGCATACTTTGCGAGGGAAGAAGGAACGTTGGAGTACCTGAACTCATATGAAGCTTATAGTGCACATCCGCTGTTGCGTGATACTGCTTTTTTGAAGAGGATAAATTCCAAAAGAAATGGCCGTCACCATCCGTTGGAATCATCTCTATACGCGTAAGCAGGTAGTACCCATTTTCGAGCATAGACAGCATCGGCTTCATATTTTCAAAAGCAGCCACGATATCTGTACCAAGCTCTTGTGAGTAGGTAATGGAATCAATGATGCGCTTATCCACCTTCTCTCTGCCTAAACCTATGCTTAAAAGCTTGGCACATGTAGGACAGTACAGTTCTTCTCCATAGCTGTTGATCAATGGCTTATCATCAAGTAACAAAAATCTGTATCCATCACCATTTTTGTCTCTCCCGTACTTATTGGCTAATCAACACTCGTGAAGTGATATTTCCTTTTCTATTATTTCGTCATTATTTCTGTGTCCATATAAACCGCCGCTCATGTGTATCATCCCTAACCTATTAACCTTACCATAATTACCACACAAACAAAGAACCCTTCCGCCATGTTGGAAGAGTTCTGACACCGTCACATCTTGTTTAATCTTTTCTTACTAACAGTGAGCAACACTCCACATGCCCCGTTTGGGGAATGGAAACATGATTTATAATGGACCATGGGGTTGTATAGAAACGTATTACTTATCTGTCTCCTATCAATTATTTCATAACTATTTTGGGACCAAACATAATCACCATCCCAACTGCAGTTAATAGTACTGCAAAACAGACTAACATCACCATAAGCCACATGGAAACTCCTTCAAACCTCTGCACGAACGCATCTTTTGGTTTTTTAGGATTGTAATACACATCAACACTTGAATCTACCGGATAGAATTCATTCAATGGGGACGTATATAAGCTAATGCTGCTGTTCTTATGGATTCTTACTTTAAGCTTCTTCGGAAGATTATCCCGCGTTGAAAGGTTTGTTTCAAATTGCGCATTTATGTTTTCAAATGGAGTACTGACTGTAGTAACAGACGCGCTCAAGAATTTTGGGCCGGCAACTTTATACTTCTTGCCATTCACTATGTATTCCACCAACGGAATATGGATTCCGCCATAATTAATCTCCGAATATCTAATAACCTTTCCAACCGTTCTCATACTGCAGCGTTCCTCTTTTTTTAATTTTCTGAGGCCAAATACATACGCACAAATCCAACAAGCACTTGAAAAAAGCAGAGTAAACAGTCCCCAAAATAAGTTCCCATTCATATTGGTATCCCCCCCATATCTGCTTATTTTACTTGATTATTAATTTTCAGAAAACCACTCGTAAAGGGAAATGTCGGTCTTAAACAATCTGCTCTTGCCAAGGAGTTACACAAGTTGAACAAGCAACAAAAGCAGTTGAATAAGAATATCGGAGCAACAGGCACTTACGAAGCGTAAGGTCGAACTTGAGACCTTTCTTGAAACGCAAAAAGACACGGAAGAACAATTCCGTGCCTTTCATAAACAAATCACGTTCAACTAACATTCTCCCGTAATTGATCAGCCATTCTGATCTCGATATTTTTTCATCATGTTAATTTGGTCTTCCAACCGTAGTTGAGCATTTGCCAAGGCAGTTCTTTGTCTGTTCACTTCTTCTAATTTGGCTTCGTATAGCAGCATTAGCTCTTCACAATATACACCCTTTTTTTCATGCTCTTGATTCTCAGGATGCTTACAATACAAAATATCCTTTATCTCATCCGTAGTTAAGCCTAGATTTAAATAGAGTTGGATGGTATTGATCACTTCAACGACCGAATCATCAAATTCACGATAATTATTCTGAAGCCGAGAGCCAGTTATTAGCCCTTTTTTCTCATAATGTCTTACGGATCGAGCACTGATTCCCGTACGCTTAGCTAATTGACTTATTTTCAATGCGCTCCTCTCCTTTTGCAAATATTGTATTCATTTATAATCGCAACGGAATCAGATGCTGTGTGTATTCATAAAAAAGCCTGCATTCATCTTAACCCACTCTGCGAAAGTATGAGGTTTCTGTCCAGTTACCTCCTCAACGGTTGACAGAACGGTTTGAGCTGATGTAGGCGGGTTAAGGTGCCAATTAATCACATATTCAATGGCATCCTCGTCGACACCCATCCTCCTCATCTGCTCACGTTCTTCTTCTTCAGAACTCTCAACAAATCGAATTTTTCGCCCGATAACCTCACTAATTATTTCAACCCTATCTTGAACAGACAAACTTTCAGGCCCTGTCAAGGTATATACTTTTCCTACATGGCCATCCTCCGTAAGTGCAACCGCTGCGACCTTTCCAATATCAGCTTCATGAACAGGAGCGATTCGTGAACCTCCAAACAGATCTCGAACCAGCCCCTCGGAACGAATGGATTCTGCCCACTTTTTTGCATTTGCCATAAATTCAAAGGCTTGTAGTTGAGTCCATTCCAAGGAACTTGCCTCAACAGCCTTCTCAAAAGGCCCCTTTTCTCCATTCCATAAAACAGTAACTTTACGTACTCCAGCCTCCTCAGCAAGTTTAATAATTTGTGGTCCCGTTGATAGTGGAGTATAATTGACCCCCGTCGTAATCAAGTGCAAGCCGCTTACACCAACCAATGCAGACTCTAGCGTGCTTGGATTGCTTAAATCTCCTGCAACTGCCTCCACACCAGCGGGAAGATTGGCTTGCAGCGGATTACGGGTCAATGCTCGCACCTTTACTCCCTTTTGAACAAGTTGATCTACGACATGCCGCCCCACGGTCCCCGTTGCTCCAGCCACTAGTATAGTCATTCGTTACCATCCTCCTATGGGTTATTTTCTTGATTTTCCCAATCTGTTTGATTAGGGTTCACCTCCTCATCCTGTCGATTAGACGGCCTCTTATCAAAACGGCCATCTCATTATTTTGTCTCTACGTTTATTATAAAGGTTGACACTAATGTCAAGGTCAAGAAAATACGAGTAGAACTCTCGGCGGGTTCTTTGGTCTAATAAGCTTTTGTTCATAAAACACCTCCGAATCAAATGTGTTCAGGAACAATATCATAAATTTTCCCATAAGACTACTCAATACCATTAACTTGCTATCAAAAAAGAGGGAACTTTGTCCCTCCTTGATAATCAATGCCAATACATCTCAACTATTAGTCTTTCTGTACAGTTAAAAAATAGACTTCCGATTTCACACCTCACCAACCCGCATTCCACCGTTCGCAGTTATAATAAAGTTTTCCGAAAACTCCCGCTTTTCATCCTTTTTTCACGCTTTTTTCCGAAATCTTTTTTCTCACTCGAAGGAGAAATCGGAAAGGTTTATTGTGGATTAAGTTGGGATTTTTGGTTATTTACAATTTCCTGACCAACAGTGAGCAGCACTCCACATGCGCCGTATGCGGAAACATATCAACCGGCTGAATCCACTCCAGATCATAATCCTTCAATAAATGAGCCACATCACGAGCCAGTGTGGACGGGTTACAGGATACGTAGACGAACCGCTGCGGCCTGGCTTTCAGCACGGCGTTAAGAAGGGCCGCCTCACATCCGACGCGCGGCGGATCGACGACGATCACATCGGGCCGCTCCCCCTGCTTCACCCACGCCGGCAGCAAGTGCTCAGCTTTCCCCACATAAAATTCTGCATTGGTGATACCGCTCTTCTCCGCGTTCCGCTTCGCATCCGCAATCGCTTCCGGAATGACCTCAATACCGCGTACCTCCTTGGCATTAGGGGCCAGCCAGAGCGCAATCGTCCCCACACCGCAGTAAGCATCCACCACACGCTCCGTCCCTGTCAGCTGCGCCGCCTCTTTGGCCGCCTCATACAGCTTGACGGTCTGGGACGGATTGAGCTGGAAAAAGGCCCGCGGTGATAAGGAAAATTTCACATCTCCCAGCGACTCATCTATCGTTTCTTTGCCCCACAGCGTCTCCGTTTTATCGCCAAAAATCAGCGAGGTTTTCTGCTTGTTTACATTCTGGCTGATGCTTGTGAGCTGCGGCAGACGCATGCGCAGTTCGGTGATGATTTCTTTTTTGCGCGGCAGCTTCTCTTCCGCTGTAACGAGGATAAGCTGCTGCTCCCCTGTCTCGAATCCGACGCGGGCAACAATCGTACGGACCACCCCGTTCCGCTTGCGCTCATCATATACAGGAATATTCAACCGCTCCAACACGTCGCGCACAGCGGCGATCATTCGGTTCGTCTCCGGATGCTGGATGGGGCAATCTCCAATATCAATCAATCGATGACTGTCTGTAGCGTAAAGTCCGGTAACGATCCGTCCGTTTTGCACACCGGCTTGAAGCTGGGCTTTGTTGCGATAGCTCCACGGCTCCTCCATTCCCATAATCGGACGCAGCGGCAGCTCTTTGATATCCGTATATTTTTCAAATGCGCTGCGCACGATATCTTCTTTGGCCTGCAGCTGGGCTGCATACGTCATATGCTGCATCTGACAGCCGCCGCACTTGTCATATACAGGACACGGGGGAGTCTGACGCTGTGCGGAGGCTTGCTTAACCTTCTTAACCGTACCTTCGGCAAAAGAAGGCTGTACCTTCGTAATTTTGACCTCTACAACTTCTTCCGGCAGTGCTCCAGGCACGAAAACCGCTTTGCGCTTATAATAACCGATACCTTCACCGTTAATGCCGATACGCTTTATCGTCAGCAGAATTTCTTGTCCAATTTTAAGCTGTACGTCCTTACTTCCCGATTTTCTTATATTTTTATTATCCATTCATTTTTTCATCCTTATCCTAGTGCGTATTCTTCTCCATAGTATACCACGCTTACATGGGAATGCCGTCAAACAGCCGCTCGTTTACGCTGTAACAGGAGTAAATAAGGCCTGCTTTTCCTAAACTTACTACGATTTCTTTAGCAATAAATCTGTTACAATTAGCAAAGTAAACTTTAGTATGTGTCTGGAGGAATTCATCATGGCGACTTCAACAGCCATCGCTTCGTTGGAGACGCTTGTTGTAATTCATCGAAGTAATAATCTCGATGAAATATACACACAGCTCATCTCTAACTTCAAGCGAGTCCCTCACTTTGATTGGATCGGCATCTACATACAAGACGAAGAAAGTATGTCGCTACAAGCTGCTTCCGATGAAACAACTCCCGTCTCGCTTGCACGTCTATCCATCATTCAGATCCCTATTTGTGCGGACGAAAAAGTTCTGGGGAGAATTACGGTTATGTCTAAACCAACCCAAGCAATTGATGAATCAGATTATCTGGCATTAATGAAGACAGGAGACGAACTCGGGAAAAAAATAATGATTCTTGACACCTCGACCTAAGCGATTACGAAACGGATATAGTATAATAGATTTCGAGGTGAACTACGGATGACCAAGTATCAAATGCAATCGCTCGTACTTTCTGTTCTTGCTGTCATATGCCTAGTCGGCGTGGGCATTGCGGTGGGAGAACGCAACGCTCTTCTGGCGGTCGGTTTTCTTGTCGCAGCTCTTTTCATCAGCGGCTTTGGCTTCATGCTGAAGAGCAAGCGCAGAAAAGACGGAACATTATAAGATGAAGGCCCACCATTTGCAGAAGACAGATGGCGGGCCTGTTTATTTTGGCAGAAAGCAGGGTAACATAAACCTACATATAGCAGTTATTTTCTACTTACTTATAGATAAGGAGCGATATACAATGGGAATTCTCCGTACCATTATTCTGGTCGTTCTTGCATTATGGCTGATCGGCTTTTTGTTTAAAGTAGCTGGCGGGCTCATTCATATCCTACTGTTGATCGCCGGTGTATTGTTTATCATCGATCTCGTATCGGGACGACGAGGAAAAGTATAGCGTCAAAAGCCTTCGGATGATACCGGAGGCTTTATTTTAGAAAAGTATTCAAAAGAATACTTGAATTATGATAAAAAAATGCGTACACTGAAAGTACCAACCAACGGGGGAGGACACTTTCATGGGCGGACACCATCATCACCACGGGCATGCGCATCATCATGGACATAGCCATCATCACCATGGTGAGAATGCAAACCGTAATACATTGTTTATTGCATTTCTGTTAATCACAAGTTTTATGATTGTTGAATTTATTGGGGGCATCATGAGCAACAGCCTTGCTTTGCTGTCTGATGCCGGACACATGCTGAGTGATTCAGCTTCGCTTTTCTTAAGTGTGCTTGCGATGTGGCTTGCTGCACGGCCTGCCACTCCGACAAAAACATATGGCTATAAGCGGACAGAAATATTAGCTGCACTATTGAACGGAATTACACTGGTCGTTATCTCTATCTACATCTTTATAGAAGCGTATCAGCGTTTTTTTGTACCGGAGCCGGTTGCAAGCAAAAGCATGATGATTATTGCCGTACTCGGCCTGCTCGTCAATATTATTGCCGCATGGATTCTCATGCGCGGCGGCGATACATCGGATAACCTGAATGTACGCAGCGCCTTTCTGCATGTACTGGGAGATATGCTGGGCTCGGTAGGAGCCATTATCGCTGCGCTGTTGATCTGGCAATTCGGCTGGATGCTTGCCGATCCGATTGCAAGCGTCATTGTGGCTGTTCTAGTGCTCATTTCGGCATGGCGCGTCATTCGCGATTCAACGAACGTGCTGATGGAAGGAGTACCGGCAGGAATGAATATTGAAGAGATGCGAGAAGCGGTACTAACCATTGACGGTGTAGTTGCAGTGCACGATCTGCACGTCTGGACGGTTACATCCGGTTTCCCTTCGCTAAGCTGCCATATCGTTGTACACAACTTGGAGGAATCCGGAGAAGTGCTGCGTACGGCTAACCGTATGTTCAAAGACCGTTTCCACATTGCTCATACAACCATTCAAATCGAAGACCCGGATATGTGTCAGGAAGGAGACATGTGTGATGAAAAAGACCACCAGCACTAAAGAAGAAGCGTGTCACCTCTCTTCTGAGACCGAGACAGCCTTGCTGCAAGACCTTGCAGCTAAACCCGCTGAGCAGTTGGCTGGCTGGTTCAAAGGATTGGCAGATGTGAATCGGATAAAAATCGCTTATTTATTAACCCGACATGAGGAACTATGCGTACATGATATCGCCCGTCTCGTCGATATTTCTGTCGCTAATGCTTCGCATCATCTCCGTTTGATGCGAACGCTTGGTGTAGCCAAGACCAAAAAAGAAGGAACGACCGTATTCTACTCTCTTGCCGACAGTCATGTTCATAATATCCTGTTATTGGGTATGGAACATATGGAGGACGGGATATCTCAACCGTAATGACAAGGAATAGGAGAAGGAATCATGACGAAGCAGCAGTTACTTGAACGAATTGACGCACTCTCGGAGCGAGACTTAAAAGCAGTATCTCGAACCGTTGAGGCACTCTACAACATGAAAGAGAATAAATATCCCTTTCTCGGTAATTTTCTCGGCGTGGCAGAGGAAGAAGGCACGGATCATAATGAATTTGTCTGCTCGATGCCTGTTGGACGTGAAGTATTGAATCCGTATCGCATTGTCTATGGCGGGATCACGGCTACACTTGCCGATATGGCGATGGGCTGGATGCTTGAGAAACGCATCTCAGAGCGGGATAAATTCGTTACGCTCGATATGAACGTTAATTATCACAAGGCAGGAACAGGCAAGAAGCTAACCGCGACCGCACGCGTCGTCAACCAGGCACAGGATGTATGGCAGATGGCGTGCGAGGTACGCAATGATCGCGATGAACTTGTCATTACTACAACAGGGACCTTCCTGCAGCTGCGCCGAGGCAGAGAATAGCGCAATACATTCGGAAAGGCGGAGGTACTCGTGAAAAAGACATGCCAGGCAAACGGAATCAAACTCGCTTATCAGGAACAAGGACAAGGAGAAGCAGTTGTCCTCCTCCACGGCTTCTGCGGAAGCTCGACATACTGGGACTCCGTCATTCCTGAGCTTGCAAAAGACTACCGTGTCATTGCCCCTGATTTGCGCGGACATGGTGATAGCGCCGCGTCCGTGGGTACGTATTCTATGGAGCTGTTTGCAGAGGATTGCAAGCAATTACTCGACACGTTAGACATCTCTCAGGCTACCTTATTCGGTCACTCACTGGGTGGCTATATCACCTTGGCATTCGCCGAGAAATATCCTGAGCGGCTTAAGGCATTCGGCCTGATTCACTCTACCGGTTTGCCGGATACAGATGAAGCGAAACAAAATCGTTATAAAGGTGCAGAGCGGATCGCACAGGAAGGAATAGAGCCTTTCGTTAATGATCTTGTTCCGAAGCTCTTCTCACCTGATAATCTCAGTTCTATGAAGGATGATGTGGAGAAGGTTCGTCAGATAGGAGCAGCAACCGAGCCCGAAGGCGCGCAAAATACGCTAAAAGGCATGGCGGAACGCCCCAATCGGAATGCGGTGATCGCAAATACGAGTCTGCCCGTCCTGCTTGTCGCCGGGCAAGATGATCAAGTAATCGCGCCGGATAAGACCTTTTCTGTGGAACAGCAGTTGCTCACAACAGCTACCCTGCCACATGTGGGCCATATGAGCATGTATGAAGGACCGAATAAGCTCATTGACACCCTCCGCAGCTTTTTACAGCCTAAATAAAAAGCAAAGAAAGTCAAGAGGCTTCTCCATGCGCGGAGAAGCCTCTTGCTTTAAAAGAGACACAGCATGAACTCATCTTCGCTTAATGCCCCAAAATACACCTTGAAATTCAGTTCTTTTAAAGCAGCTCGAATCTCCTCTTCATCATAGCGCAAGCCTATCAGCTTCTTCTCAATATCGGCCACATCTGCGCTGCCGAAGAAATCACCATAAATTCTGCAGGCTTCAATTTTTCCTTTTCGCACATTGATGCCGACTTCCACTTCTCCGCAAGCAAATCGCTCCGACTTACGCATATCAAATGCCGGTGATGAACCGTAGTTCCACTCCCACTGCCCGTAACGCTCGTCCATCAGCTTCTGAATCGCTGCCTGATCGTCCTCCGTCAGCACATATTCCTGCATCGGCTCGCCTGCCTCTTCAAACAAATACTGAAGGAGCGAATCCATAAATTCTTCAATGGTGATGTCCTTCTCCAGGTACTCACTAATGTTGGTAACCCGACTACGTACAGACTTAACACCTTTGGATTTGAACTTGTTCTCTTTGACCTTAAGCACCTCTTGCACCCGTTCTAGATCGGAATTAAATAGGATCGTACCATGATGCAGCACTTTGCCTTTATGCACGAACTGAGCATTTCCCGAGAATTTTTTTCCGTCAATCGCCAGATCGTTACGGCTGTTGAATTCAGCGGGTACACCAAACTTGCGCAGGGCGCGGATAACCGGTTCCGTAAACTTCTGGAAGTTAATCCCGCCTTCTTCATCCGGCATTACATATGTAAAATTCAAGTTGCCCAAGTCATGGTATACGGCACCGCCGCCTGTCATGCGCCGTACCACATGGATATTATATTGCTTCACAGCTTCCGGATTGATTTGCTCTCGTGTGTTCTGATTGCGGCCAATAATAATGGCCGGTTCATTCTGCCACAGGATTACATAGGATTCCCGAGGATCTAGGTATTTCAACGCATATTCCTCAAGCGCCAAATTATATCGTGGGTCTGTTGAATGATTCGTAATGTATTTCATTTCCATAACTCCCCTTATATGCTCAGCTTTATTGTCTGCAGAAACGCTTATTTTTTGAAAAAAGGTGGTTCCCTTTCAACTCTAATTATATAATATTCTCTGGTGAGTAGCCTGATCAAAATTTAGAGATAGGTTTGGAGGATACATATGGAACAATATATTACCGCGATTATTCTCGGTATCGTAGAAGGGCTTACCGAGTTCTTGCCGGTATCTTCAACCGGCCATATGATTTTAACTGCGGAGCTTCTTGGTGCGACAGAAGAAAAGTGGAAAACATTCGAGATTGTAATTCAGCTCGGCTCCATCTGCGCTGTGCTGCTTCTATTCTGGCGTCGGATTCTTCGACTGCTGGGAATCGGAAGAGAGAAAACAACAGAACCGCAGCTGAATTTGCTGCATATTATTATCGGTATGGTACCTGCGGGCATCTCTGGTGTCCTACTGCACGGTTTTATTAAAGAGAATCTATTCTCTGCTACAACCGTTGTTCTAAGCCTAATCATCGGAGGTATTCTGATGATTGCCGCTGAGAAGCTGAAACCTAAGATGACAGCATTAACGGTTGACGACATCAGCTATAAGCAGGCATTCGGTATCGGATTGTTCCAGTGTCTTGCGCTATGGCCCGGCTTCTCACGCTCAGGCGCGACTATATCCGGCGGTCTTATTCTTGGGACAAGCCGTAAGGCAGCAGCCGAGTTTACATTTATTATGGCCATTCCGGTTATGATGGGAGCGAGCGGACTGGATCTCCTGAAAAGCTGGGATACGTTATCGATGAATGACTTCGGGTTCTTCGCCGTCGGCTTCATCGTCGCCTTCCTAGTAGCTGCTCTGGCCATCGTCTCATTCCTTAAGCTCATTGAGAAAATTAATTTAACACCGTTCGCCATCTACCGTTTTGCATTGGCGATCGTATTTTACTTCCTTTTCCTGCAATAGCGGGATGAAAAAGACGTGCACGCTTTTTGCTGCACGTCTTTTTTACGCTTCACCTCTGCCTTTTCCCGAGTCCGTAATCTCAACAAGTTCATCCGGATACGGCTCAAAGTATGTTTGCCGCAGCAAGTAGTCATGATCAAAGCGAATAACCCAGGAGCGCAGCACAGATAGCGGACTGCTCAGCGGAAGCTTACCGTCCCGATACCTCTCCAATAGGATAAGAAAATGATCCTTCTCTCTTTTGGACAACTGATCAGAAAAATAACCCATAATGTGCATCATTACATTAATGTGAGAGGCGTAGCGCGGCACCCGTGCGAATAGTTTAGCAAGATGTTCCTCATACTGCTCAAACACCGTACCGATTGGTTTTCTTTCATGATTGGCTACAATATTGCCTAATACTTTCAATTCTTTTTGGTTATAGGCCATAAAGAGATATTTATTATCGCTATGAAATTTTATAAGCTCTTTTATCGACTGCTGCGCCTTTGCTTTACGGAAAGTAGATACCGTATATAACTTGGTTAGAAAATGCTCACGAATTCTAAAATTCTTCAATCGTCCCTCATCCTCTATAGCGACATGACTATATTGCTTAAGTACCTCGCCGCCAAACAATCCACTATCTTTATGCAGCACCACCGGGTTCGCAGACGCGCTGTATACCTTCACATCCTTCACTCCGCAGGATGGCGAACGGTTTTTCATAATAAAACCGTCAATGTCAGTAAGCGCGCTTATAAATGCTTGTGAGAATGCCTGCATCTTCTCCGTTACGTCTAGGCCGCTCTTCGGCTGAATAAGACGCATCTCTTCTTTATCCCGTATGATACGAATGGTTTCGCGCGGCGTTCCCAGCCCAATCTCTACCTCAGGGCATACCGGGATAAAATCGACATGCGGTATCAGCTTGCTGATAAAGCTGTCCGGAATCTTCTGCCCATTATAACGACATGCTTCAAACTCCAGACATTTGCTTACGACGATCTTTGGCTTTACAAAGTCTCTCATGACGGCTTCCTTTCTATTTTATGTATCTCATGATTTCTTCCATTCCGCCTTCAACATTAATCACACCGCAGAAGCCGTTGCCAAGTAAATACTGTACTACATGCCAGCTTCTAACTCCGTGTGCACAAATTACATACATCGTCCTCTCTTTATCCAATCCGCCCATCTGCTCCGGCACTGTATTCATCGGTATAAGATGGGCCTCTTCAAGACGTACACGCTCCCATTCGTAAGGCTCACGCACATCCATAAAATAAGCACCTGCAAGTTCACCTGCATTATATTTGGCTGCGAATTCTTCTGCAGTAATCGCATGTTTATCTGTCATCGCGCTGTATCCTCTCCCTCTGTTGAAATCTTCCTCATTACTTTATTATAACCATATTTGCTTTTCCTATGGATTTTTTGTCGAAATAAGGTAAAATATATAGGTAATAAGAAACAGGTACAAAATGCTATTTATCCCGTAAAGAAGGTGTAAACCTGCATGGAAGAGCTTCTTATTAAGATAGAAGAGTTACGAGCACTCATGATCCAAACCGCAGAAGCCAAAAGCTTACATGATCCTGAAGTATGTCGGATCAGCCAGAGGCTTGATAACTATATTAACGACTATCTAAAGCTAGCCCAACCTTTATACTAAGACGCCCAGTAGACGCAGATCAGGCGAGGAAAATTCATCCCTCGCCCGATCTGTTGCATCTTTTTACTTATCTTCAAGCAGCATCTTCAATTCTTTACGAAGTGCCTTTTCCTTCTTTTTCTTTTCCCTATCTTCCATCTTCAGTGCTTTGATGATCGACACGCACATCAAAACAAGGATAACGGTAAACGGCAATGCCGTGATAATAGAGGCCGTCTGTAAGCCCTGAAGTCCTCCACTCATAAGCAGAACAACGGCGATCGCCGATTGCAGTACACCCCATGTGATCTTGATTTTGTTATTTGGATGCAGATCACCGTTCGATGATAACATGCCGAGAACAAACGTGGCAGAATCAGCGGAGGTAATAAAAAACGTAATAATCAATAGAGTTGCCACACCGGCAAGAATCGTGCCTAACGGCAGGTTCTCAAGCATCAGGAAGAGCGGCATCGTCACATCTTCTTTTGCCAATTGCGCCAGATTACTGCCCTCAAACATCACTTGGTGCAGCCCCGTTCCACCAAATACGGTAAACCACAGACAACTAAACAATGTCGGAATCAGCATCACGCCCAGTACGAACTCACGAATTGTTCTTCCTTTGGATACGCGTGCGATAAACATGCCGACAAAGGGCGCCCAGGCAATCCACCAGGCCCAGTAGAACAGCGTCCAATCCGCTACCCATGTGTTGTCGGTAAATGGCGTCATACGCAAGCTCATCTGTACTAAATTCTGCAAATAACTGCCCATGGTCGCTGTGTACGTATTAAAGATAAATGTCGTCGGACCTAAGAAAAGGACAAATAACAAAAGACCTGCGGCAAGTATCAGATTGGTATTGCTTAAAAGCTTGATTCCCCGATCAAGGCCGGTCGTCGCAGAAACAAGATACAGCACCGTAACGATGGCAATAATCATTACTTGCGTCGCAATCGTATTCGATATGCCGGTTAGATGGGACAGACCACCATTGATCTGAAGCACACCAAGTCCAAGAGATGTTGCCACACCGAAAGCCGTAGCAATGACAGCCAGAACATCAATCAGCTTCCCAATCGGACCGTTTACCTTATCGCCGAGAAGGGGATAAAAGGTTGAGCTGATAAGACCTCGCTGCCCCTTTCTAAATTGAAAATACGCCAACGCAAGCGCAATGATCGTATAAATTCCCCATGGCTGCAATCCCCAATGAAAGAACGAATAGCGCAGTGCCAGCTGTGCGGCTTCCCGTGTACCGCCTTGTCCGGACGGCGGCGTTAAATAGTGGCTGAGCGGCTCTGCGACTCCCCAGAAGACAAGCCCAATTCCCATACCTGCGCTAAACAGCATGGCAAACCATGTTGTAGTTGAATACTCCGGTTCATCATCATCCTGTCCCAGCTTCACTTTACCGTATTTACTAAATGCTAAGTATAATGAAAATAGCAGGAAGGCAAACGCACCCAGTAAATAAAACCAGCCGAATTTATCTACCGTAAATCCAAAAGCCGCTTCTGCTGCACCTCCTAGATTGGCCGGTGCAAATGCACCCCATAGTACAAATGCGATAACAATAGCAACGGAAATATAAAATACGGTCATTCCCGTTCATCACCCTCTCTCATTTGTATTTATACTTTGTGTTTTTGTTAGTTTTCCCGTACATACACTTTTCACTCCACATATGCTGCAACGAATCAAACCGTCCAACCGCCAGCACAAGGTTGAGACTACTACGCACCTTGCCAATCCCAATTCAGCCCTGTGATCGCGGAAATCAATTACAGCAAGGTAACCACATCCGACAGAAGATTACCATTGCTTACGATTCATGCACGAAAAATTTTGCTCACTCCTTATCCTATTTTTATATAGCAGCTTATTTAGGGTAACATAACTTACTCATAATTCGTAAACTGACGTAATATTCTTTTTATTGCAATAAAAAACCCTTGCTTTTTACAGCAAAGGTTTCCTATTTATCATAATAATGGGAGAGTAAGTGTAGAAAATTCTTTTGCCTGCTTTTGCTCCCATTTTTCTTCACGATCTTTGGCTTCCTTAGCTTTGGCAGCCGTCAGAATTCTCACCGCTTCTTCCTGACCATCCATCATTTCTTCTTTAATAATCGATCGTTGATATTCAATTTGATTCACTTCATACCTCTCCTTGCTTTCGTTATTCTTTTGTTAGTAAGTGAGCGACATCCGCTCCCTTTCTTTCTTCCACCTAAACAGACAATAGAAACAGGAATTTTCTAACTGTTCAGAAACAGTTTTTGACAGAAGCAAGCATTTCTTCTTACCCCCTCAAATGTGCAGCAGCATGAGAACTCGAAATCAAAAACGTGGTACAATAAGTGAAATGCTCATAAGAAAGGTGAGAACATGGACTTATCGAAAAAATCAGCGGAAAACATTGAGTTTATGCTCGATGGCATTAAAACAAAACTACGCATCGTTAATGCAGGGGCCATTCAACCGTCCCATTTCGATGAAGAGAAGTATGAAGACTTACATGATATCTATGAGATGGTAATGAGAAAAAATACGTTCAGCACCAGTGAACTGCAAGCCATTGTAGATGAGTTAGGCAGTCTGCGCCGCAGCTAAATCCTACCATCTGTAAAATCACCAAAAAGGGAGAGAGGATGTACAAGCCAACACCGAGGCAGGTGTCAGATTGTCTCCTCTCTCCCTTTTTTTATGCGATGTATTGGCTCTACATCATTCCTACGACATCAAGAAACACAAGAATAATGGCTACAGGTGTTAGATAACGAATAAAGAAAAACCATGCACCAAACCAGTATCTCCCGTATTTCGTGCCAATGCTTAGTTCATGCAGCAATGTATCCTTCGGTATTTTCCACGGAACAAATATTGCAATCAGCAGAGCGCCGATTGGGAGCATGACATTGCTCACCGCAAAATCGGCAAGGTCAAATATTGTTTTCCCCAGCCAAGTCATATCGCTTAGCACACCGAACGAAAGTGCCGATGGAATCCCCGCGAGAAATACGAATATACCGCCCCATATCGCGGCACGTATTCGCTTCTCCTGCTTGCCCGCCGTCCAAGCTGCAACGATAATCTCAAGCATGGAGAAGGCCGATGTCAATGTAGCAAATAAAAACAAAAGCAAAAATATGATAAAAAATAGCGATCCAAACGGAATGGAAGCAAAGACGGACGGCAGTACGATGAAGAGCAGTCCCGGCCCCTCTGTCGGCTCCATCCCCAGTGAGAATACCGCCGGAAAAATCGCAAGCCCTGCCAAAAACGAAATCAGTACGGTCAAACTTACAACCGACGTAGCAGAACGTGTCAGGCTTTCCTTACGCGATAAATACGAGCTGTATGTAACCATTACCGAAGCACCTACTGTCAATGAGAAGAATGACTGTCCCATTGCATACAGCACCGCCTCTGATGTTAGCTTCGAGAAATCAGGCTGTAAAAAAAACGTGACGCCAGCCCATGCTCCGTCCAATGTTAGCGAACGGATAATCAAGGCAATAAAGAGCAGGAACAATGCGGGCATCATATATTTATTCGCTTTCTCGATCCCCTGCTGCACGCCGCGGGCTACCACGTATATCGTCGCCAAAAGAAAAACGCCCTGCGCTCCTACAGCCTTGTACGGATTAGAGATCACCTCTCCGAACAGTTGATCATAAGCGACTCCCGCTTGCCATAGCTGTCCTGTAATCCCTTGATACAAGTAAAGCAAAATCCAGCCGCCTACCACACTATAAAATGACAGCACAAGAAAACAGGTTGCCACACCAAGCCTTCCCACCCATGGCCATGCTGTCCCTGGAACCAATTTTTTGTATGCGCTTACAGCCTCTTTCTGTGTACTGCGGCCGATAATAAACTCAGCCAGTAATAACGGCATCCCTACCAATACAGTAAACAGAAGAAATACGACAAAAAACGCGCCGCCCCCTCCCGTACCGGTCATATACGGAAATTTCCAAATTGCCCCGAGGCCAATCGCTGAACCGGCGGCAGCCAAGATAAATCCTAGCTTCGAGGTCCATTGTGTCTGCTGACTCATCCTTGCTCTCTCCTCTTCTCTTCTACATCTATGCTGTATCAAACAATGTTGTCAATAAAACAACGGTACTAGCATACTATGTTTCTCCTGCTCCATCAAGTTTCTTTATTCATCAACGGTTCTAGCGCCATATATAGATCAGGAACCGAGCGCATCGCATATAGCTTATGTACCTGCGCCTCTTCCGTTATCAATGCAAGACACGGCACGCTTGCAATCTGCCAGGATTGTGCCAGCGCAGGCGCGAAGTTAATGTTGCATTTGTAGAGCGGAAGCTTCGGGTTCGCCGCTTCGATTACAGTCAGCATCTTCTCCGCAACGCCGCAAGTACCACACATCGGCGTATAGAAATAGATGGCAAAGGGCGCATCGGCCGCTCGGGCATATCGTTCTTCAATCTCTGTGCTGTTCAGCTCGTTCATCTCTTATCTCCTCTCCAACGTATCCGCAGTTCACCGCACATATTTTTTCCCATATACAAACGGAAGGAGCCCTATGCGGCTCCCTCCATACACTTATAGAAAATCAATATCTACTTTTTTCTTACGCTCTACTTGTGCCTTTGGCATCCGAATTTCGAGAATACCATTTTTATAGCTTGCCTTCACACCTTCTGTCATCACAGGTGATGGCAGGGATACCGTACGCTCAAACCGACCTGCAAACCTCTCTCTTCTATGCAAATCCTCTTCACGTACCTCATGCATCTTATGAACAGTTCCACTAATGCTCATCGTATCATCATCTAGATGAATATCGATGTTCTCCTTGCTTTCAATGCCTGGAATTTCACAGGATGCCACCACATAACCATCTGTCTCATATACGTCAATATGCGGCCAGCTCCACTCCGGCATAAAATCCGGAAACATATTCATAAACTCTCGCTTCAGCATATCAAGATTTCGAAAACGGTCGCCTGGAATAAAGGGCATAACAATAACCTCCTTGAGAGTAGGATATGGTGGTTCATCTATTATTTTACCAAAAACATCTCCGAACAAACATGAAGGTTTCGCAAACAATACGTATGTGGATCGCTATATAATGTCAAGAACATCGAGGAAAACGATGATGATGAGGATTGGCGTCACATAGCGCAGAAGAAGCAGCCAGACAGCGAAAAAACGTCTTCCATTCGTCGAACCTGCGCTGATCTCAGCAAGCAGCACTTCTTTCTTCATCTTCAACGGAACGAAGATGGCAATCAGAAGCGCACCTAACGGCATAAGAATGTTGCTCACAAGAAAATCAGCGGCATCAAAAATAATTTTCCCGAAAATGGTAATGTCACTCCACACACCATATGACAAGGCAGACGGGATACCTACCACAAAAATAGCTAAGCCAACCAGCCAGGTCATCTTCTTCCGCTTCGATGCCTCGCCTTTTGCAAGTGAAGCAACGATGATCTCAAGCATCGAGAAGGCGGACGTCAATGTAGCAAAGAGGAACAGGGCCAGGAAACAGGTGAGAAACAGCCCACCCAATGGAATCTTCGCGAATACGGACGGAAGAACCATAAACAGAAGGCCAGGCCCCGCTTCCGGTGCTACCCCAAGCGAAAAGACAGCAGGGAATATAGCCAGACCCGCCAATAGCGAGATAAGCACATTCAATCCAACGATTGATACGGCAGAGCGCGGAAGACTTTCATTCTTTGCCAGATACGAACTGTATGTAACCATCACCGATACCCCTACACTAAGCGAGAAGAATGATTGTCCCATTGCATACAAAATACTCTCTGATGTTAGCTTCGAGAAGTCGGGCTGTAGGAAAAACGCCACGCCTTCTGCTGCGCCGTCCAATGTTAATGAACGAATAATAAGAATAATAAACAGAATAAAAAGTGCCGGCATCATGTACTTGTTAGCTTTTTCAATTCCATTCTGTACACCTCTCGCTACCACGATAATGGTGAGCAAGATAAAGAGAAACTGAGCCCCCACCGACATGATCGGATCCGTAATGATATCTCCGAATAGCTTGTCATACGCCTGCGTCTCATGAATCAACTGTCCGGTTACACCTCGGAACAGATAAAGCAGGATCCATCCTCCGACCACGCTGTAGAACGAAAGCAGAATAAAGCAGGCCCCAACACCAAGCCGTCCAATCCAATGCCATGCGGAATCAGGAGCAATTGTTTTATACGCTGTAATTGCCTCCTTCTGCGTGCTTCTCCCAATAACGAATTCACCAAGCAGAAGCGGGAGGCCAACCAATACCGTAAATAGCAAAAATAATACAAAAAAAGCACCGCCTCCGCTCGTACCGGCCACATACGGGAATTTCCAAATCGCTCCGAGGCCAATCGCCGAACCGGCGGCAGCTAAGATAAATCCTAGCTTTGATGTCCATTGTTCTGTTTGTTTCATAATACGCTCCCCATCTCTCCTTTTTCCACCTAGTTAAGAATGTATATTATATCATACAATGCTTTACCTATAAATAAAGCGTAAAAGCCCTCGCCAATATTTGGACGGAACTTTCTTTGTTACTTGAACGGTTGTATATCGAACAAAGCGGGTAAAGAGTAGCAAATATAGCGCTATGTCAAAGGAGATCATATAATGAAAATTGCTACGCCACCGCCAGGAAAGCATGCCGGACAAGAAATTAAACAGAAAACAAAACAGGCCACCAAGGAAGCCAAGCCGTGGATTCGTCCTCTCGGGCGTTTCGGATATCTGGCTAAGGGAGTTGTCTACATGCTGATCGGTATTATGGCGGCACAGACTGCCTTTGGCTTGGGCGGAAAACTTACCGATTCCAAGGGTGTATTTCAGACGATCGCTTCAAAACCGTTCGGCTCTGTGATGCTTGCTCTCGTTGCCGTAGGACTTCTTGGTTACGCCATCTGGAAAATCGCCCAGGGCTTTGCCGATACGGAGCGCAAAGGAAGTGGACTGAAGGGGTGGAGCGTACGCCTTGCATTCATCGCCGCAGGGATTGCACATATCGGAATCTCATTTAGCGCCTTCGGTACGCTGATGAATGCAGCAGATTCCGGCAACTCCGAGAAGGGCTGGTCTGCGATGCTTCTGGCACAGCCTTTCGGTCAATGGCTGGTCGGTATTGCCGGCTCGATTGCGTTGGGCTTTGGTATCTATCAAATATATAAGGCGATTAAAAATAAATTCCTCGAATACTTCGAGCAGGCCGCTATGAATCCATCTAGCTATCATTGGGCCAAACGCGTAGGAAAAATTGGCATTACAGCCCACGGTATCGTATTTGGCGTCATAGGGATCTTCTTGATTCGTACGGCACTTCATGCCAATCCGGATGAAGCGCGCGGACTTGACGGGGCGCTGGTTGAAATTGCGAAGCAGCCGTTCGGCCCGTGGATGTTAGGCGCTGTCGCCCTCGGCCTGATCGCATACGGAATCTATCTGCTTACCCTAGCCCGTTATCGTCAGATGAACGTAACGTAACTTCCTGCACCATCCAAAAAGGAAGAGGCATGCCGAAGCATGCACTCTCCCTTCTCTACATATCGAACCATCCTTTGCGATAGAACCACCAGAATAGTGAACCTGCCACCGTAAGCATGATACCCCAGACAAGAAAATAGCCATATTTCCAGTGCAGCTCCGGCATATAATCAAAATTCATCCCGTATACTCCGGCAATGAAGGTTAATGGAATAAATACCGATGAAATGATGGTCAGAATCATCATGATACTATTCATCCGATGAGAGGACAAAGACGTATAGCTATCCCGCATATCAGCCGTAATATCACGACTGGCGTCTACAATTTCTGATAGCCGGAGCAAGTGGTCATGCACATCGGCAAAATACACGCGAGATTCCTTGAATTCGCGCAGTCTCTCTGAATTGAGAATCCGGTATAGTAAATCACGCATAGAACTGATGACGCGGCGCAGCTTGATAAGATCTCCCCGAATCTCGAACACTTCATCCATCAGGCGGCGGCTGAGTCCTTCTTTCATTGTGCTATCCAGCTCATTTAAGCTATCTTCGATTTCGTATATGGCAGGAAAGTAATAATCCACTAGCTTGTCGATCACCATGTATGCGATATATGAAGATCCTTCCGTCCATACGTTCTGATCAGAGCGTACACGTTCCCATACTTCCTTAATCTCGCGCAGCGACGTATTGTGAAAAGTCACGATATAGTTATTCCCAACGAACATATCGACTTCCTCAGCCTCTAATGTATCTTGATTTAATGCATGCAGCACAAAAAAATTATAGCCGTCATAATAGTCGAGCTTCGGACGCTGAAGGAAATGAAAACAGTCTTCAATAGCCAGCGGATGAAAATGAAAATACACATCCAATACTCGGCCTTCCTCTGGGGTGGGAGCGTGAAAATCTACCCAATACCACAAAATATGCGGGGAGGATAGTTGTTCGATTGGAATATCTTCAAGCAATTCTAAGTCATCTGTCAGTGCTAATGTTGAAATCACTGGCACCACCACCTCTCTTCTCTCTTTCTACCCTGCTTTCTTTTGCAATATGCATAACTCCTACTTGCTTCAGCAAGGGATAAATAGGGTAAAACCATAAACGCTGGGTATTATACTAACACAACGCAGAAAAGAGGGAGCACATTGTCAGGAATTCTACTTGCGCTGCTCGCCGCTGTATGTTGGGGCAGCATTGTCCTTGTCGGCAACAAGCTGGGTGGCGATGCCTACAGCCAGACACTCGGCACAACGGTAGGCGCACTTATTTTCTCTATCGTAATCTACTTCTTCACTACACCTTCCCTCTCGCTGTCCATCTTTATTATTGGAATGATTTCCGGCTTCTTATGGAGCATCGGACAGCGCAATCAATTCAGTGCAGTCAAATATTTGGGTGTCTCAAAAACCGTTCCGCTATCCACTGGCATGCAGTTGGTCGCTACCTCCCTGACCGGCGTGTTGGTCTTTAAGGAGTGGTCCACCACCGTAACGGTTATTATCGGTGTGATTGCTATCGCCCTTATTATTACTGGTGTCATCATGACAACGGTAGAAGACAAGAAACAAAAAGATCAGGAGGAAAATCAGCAGACCAAGCGTGGCTTGCTTATACTGCTGCTGTCTACTGCCGGATACCTCGGCTATGTAGTGATTATTCGCTGGTATGAAGTCGATGGCTGGTCCGCGATTCTGCCGCAGGCCATCGGTATGATGATCGGAGGACTGCTGCTTACTTTCCGGCACAATCCATTCAATACATACGCTGTACGCAACATCCTCACCGGCCTCATCTGGGCTGTTGGGAACCTCGGTCTGCTTCTCTCCTTACCGAAAATCGGAGTAGCAACCAGCTTCTCGCTCTCACAGACAGGCATTATCATCTCAACGCTTGGCGGGATTTTTCTGCTTGGAGAGAAAAAATCAAAGCGGCAGATGACCTTTGTCGTTGCAGGCTCCGTTCTTATTATTATCGGTGGCGTCATGATCGGCTTCACTAAACAATAGAAATCTTAGGAGGAGACATACCATGTATCCAGATTTGGAAGGAAAAGTTGTCGTTATCACAGGGGCTACGACCGGAATCGGTAAAGCGATGGCTCTTCGTTTCGGCAAAGAAAAAGCGAAGATCGTCATCAACTATCGCAACCCTGACCGCGATGTGGACAGCCTTATGAAAAAAATTGAACAGGCAGGCGGGCAGGCCATTGCCGTACTCGGTGATGTTACCAAAGAAGAGGATGTCAAGAATCTCATTCATAAAGCGACAGAGGCATTCGGTACACTCGATTGTATGATCAACAACGCAGGGATTGAAAACGAGGTTCCTTCCCATGAGTTAACACTTGATGACTGGAATAAGGTTATACAAACAAATCTGACAGGCGCATTCCTCGGCTGTCGCGAAGCGATTTCCTATATGCTGGCACATAATATCCAAGGCTCGATTATCAATATGTCAAGCGTACACGAGATGATCCCTTGGCCGCACTTTGTTCATTATGCAGCAAGCAAAGGCGGCATGAAGCTGATGACAGAGACACTTGCACTCGAATATGCGCCAAAGCGCATCCGTATTAATAACATCGGTCCCGGTGCCATCAATACACCTATTAATGCAGAGAAGTTCGAAGACCCAGAACTACGGCAAGGTGTGATCGATATGATTCCGATGGGATATATCGGTGAACCGGAAGAGATCGCCGCCGTCGCAGCCTGGCTCGCTTCTTCGGAAGCAAGCTACGTGACAGGGATTACCCTATTTGCGGATGGGGGCATGACAAAATATCCAAGCTTCGCCGGTGGAAAGGGCTGAGGCAGCGTGATAATAAGAAAATCCGGTTTTTCCTCATTATTGTAGGAAAAACCGGATTTTTTAAATGGATAATCATGCATATAAATGACAGGCCGCATAATGACCCGCGTCCACTTCCTGCCAGATTGGCTTCTGCTCTGCGCATATCGCGCTTGCTGCCGGACACCTTGTCCGGAACACACAGCCCGTCGGGGGATTAATCGGGCTTGGTACATCCCCCTCGATAATGATGCGCTCCCGGCTCAACTCCACATCCGGGTCCGGTACCGGAATCGCCGAGAGCAGCGCCTGAGTATACGGATGCTTTGGATTCTTATACAATTGATCACTTGTCGTCAACTCTACCAGATTGCCCAGGTACATAACGCCAATGCGGTCACTAATATGCTTGACCATCGCCAGGTCATGAGCAATGAATAAATAGCTTAGACCCCGCTCATTCTGCAGGCGCTTCATCAAGTTTACAACCTGCGCCTGAACCGATACATCCAACGCAGAGATCGGCTCGTCTGCAATCACCATCTGCGGATCTGATGCCAGCGCTCGGGCAATTCCGATGCGCTGCCTTTGTCCTCCGCTGAATTCATGTGGAAAACGGTTGGCATGTTCTTTATTTAATCCAACCATACGAAGGAGCTCATACGCTCGTTCATGCCGCTCCTTACGGGAGAATGATCCGTTAATCTCCATACTTTCTGTCACGATATCGGCCACAATCATTCTCGGATTAAGCGAGGCATACGGATCTTGAAAGATCATCTGCGTCTTCATAGTAAAACGCTGCAGTTCTTTTCCCTTCATCTTGTGAACGTCTTTACCCTCGTACAGCACCTCTCCAGCGGTTGGAGGATACAGACCGATAACCGTACGTCCGGTGGTCGATTTCCCGCAGCCCGACTCGCCTACCAGACCGAATGTTTCCCCTTCATAGATGTCAAACGATACGTCATCAATTGCTTTAAGCAATTGATTTTTCCCCAGAGAAAAATACCGCTTCAATCCTTTTACTTCGACAAGTTTTTTTGCTCCCACCGGATAGCCCTCCTCATCTATGACCCTACATCCAGTAACGGCGCGAGATACAGTGTTCGCGCTCATATTTGTAACCGCGCAGCGGAATGATTTCAATGGAGCGAAGCGTCTCCGGCGAATGGATCATCATTCCGTCTCCGGCATAGATGCCGACATGGTGTACGGCTCCTTTGCCTTCTTCACGCGCAAAAAACAACAAATCACCCGGCTCAAGTTCCGCTGTCGGAATCGACCATCCGTACTGCGCTTGATCCGAAGCATCACGCGGAATTGTAATGCCCTGCGAGCGGTGCATGGAATAGGCAAAGCCGGAACAATCGTAGCCGAAAGAGGATAGCCCGCCCCATAAATACGGAAGATCAAGAAACATACGGCCTGCTTCCACGATACGCTGACCTGCCAGAGCATCCTTTCGTTCCTTGCCATCCGTCACTATCACATCCATTGCACGCAGCATCTGCTGTCCAATCGGTGTAGACACCGTTACCCACTCCTCATTATGTGACAGAACAGGCAGACGAGTCTGGAAGCTTACGATATCTCCCTGCCGATACGGATCATGATAAAGCCTGGCTTTTGGCTGTGTTACAACTGCCCACACTCCACGCTGTGTTGTACACACATATTCTTCACTTTCCGCTAATTGATGGCGCGGCATCCAGCAGGGATAGCCCCTCTCATCCTTATGTGAACGCTGATCTTGAATCGCAACCTTCACCCAGTCACCGTACTCTTCCAAAACCTCGACAATGGTCCCATACAGCGCTTGTGTCTGAATAAGGTTCCGATCATGGAATTCGAGTTTATCTTCTATGCTCATGCCGGAGAGCCAGCCCGCAAGGTCAACGGGATTGCTAAGCGCAGGCTCATCCATCGCACGCGGCGAGTCATACTGCGTCCAGCCTGTGGCCGCCGTAACTGCTACAATCAGCTTTTGTCCGCTTGTCTTCATCACGATACCTGCCCCACTCCCTCATTTGTGCTCAACGAAAGACCTTCAATACCAAGGCCCGGACGCTCAGGCAGCGTCAGCAATCGCCCCGTATACAAGACCCCTCCATTAATTACATCCTTTGCCATCATCAACGGTGCATCAAAGTCAAAACGAGTGATATTCTTCTTACTCGCAGCAAAATGGGCGGCGGCTGTAACAGATAGTCTTGATTCAATCATGCTGCCCACCATGCACTCCACGCCGCATTCCTCTGCCATGTAGTTAATCATCTGCGCTTTATAAATACCGCCTGCTTTCATCAGCTTGATATTAATAAGATCGGCAGCCCGACGCTTCAGTACTTCGAATGCCTGCGTCGGAGAGAACACGCTCTCATCAGCCATGATCGGCGTAGCCACCGCGTCCGTAACAGCCTTCAACCCATCTAGATCATGCGCCTTTACCGGCTGCTCTACCAATTCGATGTCAAGCCCCATCTCTTCCATCTTGCGGATGGAACGAATAGCGTCTTTCACCTGCCAGCCTTGATTGGCATCAAGACGAATTTTCACCTGATCACCAATCCGATTTCGAATCGCTTTAATGCGGGCGATATCCTCCTGAATGTTGTCTTTGCCGACTTTAATCTTCAACACATTGAATCCGGCAGCGATATAGTCGGCGGCATCATCTCCCATTTCTTCCGGTGAATTGACGCTGACCGTATAATCGGTCTCTATTTGATTACGGTAGCCGCCAAGCAATTGATAGAGCGGAAGCCCGCAGTGTTGTGCGAGTATATCATACAGCGCCATATCAAGTGCCGCCTTCGCACTGCTGCTGCCTACCATAGACTGATGAATCGTCTGGAAAACCTTCTCATGTGAAAGCAAGCTTTGACCGATAAGCTGAGGACGCATCACATTCAGAATAGCCGATTCGATGCTATCCAGACTGTCGCCCGTAATCACGACCGTCGCCGGAGCCTCTCCCCACCCTATAAGCCCGCTTTCAACCGTCACTTTTACCAGGATGGATTCTGCATTTACCACAGTGCGTAATGCGGTCTTAAAAGGTTTCTTCAACGGAGTTACCTGCCGGGTTACTTCTATGTTCCGAATGATCATTGTCTTGCGCCTCCCTATCCTTGCGTTCATATACTATATGAACTTCTTGCTGTGATGCCCCTTCCCCGCTTTTAGCAGCATACGGGGAGGATGCTGCGGGCAAAAAAAGGGCGGTCCGCCTGCGGCGGACGCCCCTCCGCTATCCTATTTGATGTCTGCCCATTTAAAGTCAATATAGCCAAAGGCGTGGCGCACAACACCGTCTACCTTATCGCTTTGCAGGTATGCTAAGTTGTAGTAGTAGAGCGGAATGATCGGTGCTTCATCCATTAAGATTTTCTCTGCTTCCTGCATAAGTTTATAACGCTTTGCATCATCCGCTTCGTTGTATGCATCCTTAATGAGTTTATCGTACTTTGGATTGCTCCATCCGGTACGATTCATGCTATTTCCTGTTTGGAACCCGTCGAGGAAGTTGATCGGATCGGCAAAGTCAGGCAGGAAGGAAGAACGAGACATCATAAGCTGACCTTTTTTCTGTTCATCCTGAAGCACTTTCCATTCTTTGCTTGTTACTTTGATATCGACGCCAAGCACTTCTTTATACATTTCCTGCATCGCCTGTGCGATTTTTGGATGGGTACCGCTGTTATTATACACAAGCGTAATCTCAGGAAGCTTGGTGTAGCCTTTTTCCTTCATGCCTTGCTCAAGCAGCTTCTTCGCTTCGTCTGGATTAAATTTAATTAGCTCACCGCTCACATCGCGGAAATCACCGCCGGACGGATCTTTAAAGCCGTAGGAGACAAAGCCTTTCGCAGGTTTTTCTTTTCGTTTGTTGACCAGATCGACAATCTTCTGACGATCAAGCGCCATCATGAAGGCTTTGCGGATATTCACATTGTCGAATGGTTCTTTCTTTACATTAAGACGATAGAAATACGTACCTGCTCCATCCTCTACTTTAACTTTGTTCTCTGCAAACAACTGGTCGCTTAAATCAGCAGGCACTGTGGTTGTCGCATGCAGATCACCCGTTTGGTATAACTGATATTCCGTATTGTTATCGTTGATCATTTTCCAGGTTACACCAGCAAGCTTGACGTTTGCTGCATCCCAGTACGTTTCGTTTTTCACTGTCTTAATCTCGCTGTCATGCTTCCATTCACTGATTTTGAACGGTCCATTGCTAACGAAGGTACTGCCTTCTGCCGCCCAGTTCTTGTTGGCTTCTGCCGTCTTTTTGTGTACCGGGAAGAACGCCGGGTTAGCCAGCATGTTCGGCAGATAAGAGGCCGGATTGATCAGCGTTACTTCCAACGTTTTCTCATCTACCGCTTTAATCTTGACACCTTCAGCCTTTCCCTTGCCGGAGTTAAATGCTTCAGCACCCTCGATCACATAGGTAAGCGGCGCTGCCTGTGAAGCGGTTGCCGGATCGATCATTCGCTTCCACGCATATTCAAAGTCTTGTGCAGTCACAGGATCACCGTTCGACCACTTCACACCGTCACGAAGAATAAACGTATATTTCTTTTTATCATCAGATACTTTCCATTCTTTAGCCATCGCAGGTTCCGGATTCTGGTCCTTGCCGAGACGGGTCATCCCTTCCATCAGGTTATTGAGAATGTCATACGAGCGCTGATCGAAGCCGATCGGCGGGTCAAGAGAGGTAGGTTCTTCGATGTTGTTATACATTAGAATTTTGGCTTGCTGTTCCTTCTTGCCTTGGGACGCATCCTGCTGCCCCGGTGCAGCTGTATCGCTTGACGAACATCCTGCTGCAAGCAGTCCGAACGCCATCGTACAGCTAAGCAATACCGTTGAAAGCTTTCTCACACTGAATCCCCCTTTTATATAGAAAAAATTGAACTACCTCATCCAATGGCCTTGTCGGACTGCGGCTGTACTTTTCTCGCACGCGGATCCGTAAGCCAACAAGCTACCTGATGACGCTCTCGTACAACTGTCGTCTCGGGCTGATATTTCCCGCAGACTTCAAGCGCATGCTCACATCGGGCGGCGAACGAACAGCCGATTGGTGGAGCAAATAAATCCGGCGGTGTACCAGGAATGGAGCGAAGCGGCACTTCTCGATCCGAGTCAAGCCGCGGCATCGAATCAAGCAGTCCTCTTGTATACGGATGCTGCGGATTGTAGAAAATATCCCGCACCGGACCGGATTCCACTACCTGGCCTGCATACATTACATTGACGCGATGAGCGATCTTTGCCACGACACCAAGATCATGTGTAATAAGGATGATCGAGACGCCGGTTTGCTCCTGCAGACGTTTAAACAAGTCAATAATTTGCGCTTGAATCGTTACGTCGAGCGCTGTCGTCGGCTCGTCAGCGATCAGAATCTTCGGGCGGCATACAAAAGCAATCGCAATCATAATTCGCTGCCTCATGCCGCCGCTAAATTCATGAAGGTACTGCTTAAGCCGACGCTCGGGATTTGCGATTCCCACCAGCTTCAGCGTCTCGATGGCTTGGGTTTTTGCCTGCTGACGCGACACTTTCTGGTGGCGGATGATGCCCTCCATGATCTGCTCACCAATCGTAATCGTTGGATTGAGCGCCGTCATCGAATCCTGAAAGATCATCGAAAGCTGTGATCCCCGCAGCTCGCGCATCTGCTTCTCACTCATCCGCACCAAATCCCTGCCTTCAAACAGGATGCGTCCATCCGTAATGCGGCCGATATGTTCGGGAATCAGCCGCATCACGCTTCGCGCGGTTACACTCTTCCCACAGCCTGATTCGCCGACAACAGCAAGCGTCTCCCCTCTGTTAATCGCAAAGCTTACACCACGGACAGCTTTCACTTCTCCGCCATGGGTTTGAAACGAAACACGGAGGTTCTCCACTTCTAGCAATGCTTCCTTCTCCATCGTGCGTCATCTCCTCTGTTTCGGATCGAATGCATCCTGCAATCCATCACCAAGCATATTAAAAGCAAGCATAGTAACCGAAATAAAAAATGCCGGGAAGAACAGGCGCCACCAATGACCGGATAGAATGGTTGGAAGCGCATCATTGGCCATCACACCCCAACTTGCAAGCGGCGGCTGTACTCCCAATCCGAGAAAGCTTAGGAATGCTTCCGCAAAAATGGCGGATGGAACGGTAAAGGTAAGCTGTACGATAATAATGCCAAGCGTATTCGGCAATAGATGCCGCCGGATGATGTACCACGGCTTTGCCCCCATGGTCCGAGCAGCTAGTACGTACTCTGAATTCTTTAGCTGTAGCACCTGCCCCCGAACCAGCCGCGCCATGCTAAGCCATCCGGTGGCGCTTAGCGCAATAATAATTGTCAGAAGTCCCGGCCCCATGACCACCATAAGAAGAATGACAATGAGCAGGTACGGAACCCCGTATAAGATATCGACAATACGCATCATGATATTGTCTGCTCTGCCACCTAGATAACCGGAGATTCCTCCATAAATAATGCCGATAAAAAAATCAATCAACGCGGCCATTACGCCAATAAAGAGGGAGATTTTAGCCCCGAATAAAATCCGGGCATATACATCTCGGCCTAAATCATCCGTGCCAAACCAATGTTCAGCGGAAGGAGCCTGATTCCCCTGCAAAAGCGACTGCTTCGAGTAGCTCTGATCGGTCAGCAGCGGACCGAAGATAGCAAGTGCGGAGACGAGCAGGATGACGACGAGTCCAAGCATTGCCAATTTGTTTTTACGCAGGCGCAGCCATGCATCCTGCCAATAGGTCAGCCGTGGACGCACCATTGCCTCGGCCGCTCCCGTATCCTTTTTCATCGGGACGAATAAATCATTGGGTACCGCCATACTACCCCTCCTTCCTATGCAGCTTAATCCGCGGATCGATGATGCCGTATACTACATCGACAAGGAACATCAAGAATACAAGCAGCGCACTATAGAAGACCGTCGTTCCCATAATCACCGCATAATCGCGGTTATTAATGCCATCGACGAAATACTTACCCATGCCAGGAATTGCAAAAATCTTCTCAATTACAAAGCTGCCTGTCAAAACATTGGCGAGCAAAGCGCCTAAAAGCGTTACGACCGGAAGCACTGCATTGCGCAGCGCATGCTTAAATATGATCACGGCAGGCGATAATCCTTTTGCCCTTGCTGTCTCAATATAATCTTGATTCAACACTTCAATCATATTGGCCCGTGTCATCCGGGCAATTAGCGCAAGAGGTCCTGTTGCCAGCGCTAGCGCAGGAAGCACCATATGCTTCCATGTTCCCCATGAGGCGACAGGCAGCAGCTTCCACTCAACTGCCACATATTTAATTAATAGCGTGGCGACAATAAAGTTCGGCACCGCTATACCGATAACCGCAAAGACCATCGCCATATAATCAATCAGTTTGTTATGCCGCAATGCGGCCACGGTACCAAGTGCCACCCCGGATATAATGGCAAAACCAAGCGCAAACATCCCTAATTGGAAGGAGACAGGGAAACCTCGTTCAATCATGTTGTTAACGGTATCCGGATAATGCTTAATCGATGGCCCTAAGTCCAGCATGACAAGCGACTTCAAATACAGCACATATTGGACGCCAAGCGGCTTATCTAGGTTATAGTGCGCCATCATGTTCTGCAGAACAATCTCATTCGTCTCCTGTCCATCCCGCTGGAACGGCGAGCCGGGAACCATATGCATCAAGAAAAATGTCGCCGTAACAATAAGCCACAACGTAATGATCATGGAGATGAATCTCCGCAGCAAAAACGACCCCATTTCCTCACCTCCGCTATTCACTCTGAATGAAATTCTCAATACAAAAAACCCAGCAAATGAAAAGCACCGCGACGTCTATCGCACTCATCATCTGCTGGGTTTTATTTACGTGTATGTATGCATACGGATAAATAAAGCAGCGCCTACTATTCAGTTGTACAGATATGCATCACTCTTACGATACAGACTCTGTATTCGTCTTAATTGCTTTATACTTCTTCTGCGCATCCTTATAAGCCACAATTAATGCCTTCTGTGATGAACCGTGATAACGGCGGCGAATCTCACCTGCCATCGCTTCTGTCTCCCATATCGTGCGCCCTACAAAGATTGAGCGCACAAAATCAGATGTAAGCGGAATGGTAGATGAACAGCCCGCGTCAATAATCTTATCGCTGCGGCAATCAATCACCAGCCCAATAAAAAACGCATTATACTGCTGGGTGATCGGATTGTTAATCGACGATTGCGCATCGCCTACGATATAGATAGAATCGGCATCATACAGCACAGAAGTCCTCATTTCTCCGCTATACGGCCAGGCTCCCCGGGATGTCCAAAGGAACGCTTCAGACGACCGGCTTCCTGCATAGCGGCGACTAGTTCTAGGCTTAATTTTAACAGAAAATAATGTATTTTGTAAATAATACAATTCGGATTATTTGTCTATATTTTCTTTCTATTTGGTATACAGTGTTCGACAGATTTCTTCTTCCGCCGTAAAAAAAGCCCCGCCTTTTCGCTGGATAAGTCCATTCATAAGATAAATCACACCTCGTTTTGCCTCCTTGTCAAAATACATACCAGAGAGAAGCCCGTATGCATCTCCTGCATGTCCGATGAGCAATCGATTCGGCACCAGATCTTCCGTAATATGAAAGTTCAATCCCGATTTGCAAAAGAAACGATCCGCTGAATGACCGCTCCACTGCACACTATGCATCTGCTTGCATGTTCCCTGCTGCAAGATACGTACACCATTCCATGCGCCGTCATGCAGATGCGCCAGCATGAACCTGCTCAAATCGGACGCATGCGTACGCACACCGCCCTGCGGTCCGAAGATGGAACCGTTTGTTCCGGGTACATAGCGGCTGTAATCAATGCTCGCTGGCTTAATACCCCGGTACTCATCCATACTCGCATGGAATGCTTTCTTCTCTTCATCGTATTCATACAAGACCGCAATCCTGTCCATCTGCTGGTAATCCTGAATCGCGAAGCTTGTATCCTTCATGCCAAGCGGTGTAAAAATATGTTGTTGGCAATACAGATCAAAGCGCTGGCCTGATTGTTTTTCTATAATGGTTGCAAGAATGATAGCGCCCAGATTCGAATATTCGAACCGCCCGTTATCTTCCGGCGGGTACGCCCCCCAGAGATCTTCCGTATAATAACGCCCTTGCGGGAGTAAAAGCTCTCGTAGGTCCAACATAGGCGGGTTCTCACTTCGGGAAGCGATTACAAAATCAACATACACATCCTGTAAACTAGATGTATGCGTCATCAATTGTCGCAGCGTAACAGGGTGTTCAGGATAGCCAGGATTACGCAGCTTATATCCTACATACTCTCCCACCTCCCTATCAAGATCGCATAAGCCTTGCTCAACAAGCTGCATGAGCGCGGTTGCGGTGATTGTCTTGGAAATCGATGCTGCCCGAAACACCGTATCATGCGTTACCGGTATTCGTCGGTCGTAATCCGCCCATCCATAGCTGCCACGCCAGCATATATCCTGCCCTTGCACTACAGCCGCAGATAGGCCGATTACTTGATGGGCAGCCATAATTTCTTTTATCCGTGCATCCACTCGCTTCATCTCCACCTTTCTTTTCCCAATAAAAATATGAGATGCTCCTAAGCTAGCACCTATTCAACCTATAAATTACCATATTATTTGATGCTCAGAGAAAGTAATTTTCAAAAAACAAATTCCTTATTGACATATCGGAATAATACATTTATGATTAGACACAACTTCATATCCACGATCATTTCTTATCCAGAGAGACTGAGGGATCTGGCCCAATGACGTCTCAGCAACCTGTCTTATACAAGGTGCTACCTCCAGCAGAAGCTTTATTCTGGCAGATAAGAGGAACGAATGCATGCAACCATCCTCTTCTCTTGTGAGAAGAGGATTTTTTATTGTCGAGAAGCAGTGCATGGAACTCTTATCAACGTTAAACCAAGTAAACCTATATACAAAAAAGGAGTGTGAACACAATGACAACGGTTGGATATTGGTTTGTGTCTTTAGCTGTCGCCTATACGGTTCTTCTTATTTCCATCGGCCGAATTGCCCGTAGAAAAGCAGCCGGCGGCAGCGGATATTTCGTAGGCGGCAGGAATTTTACTACACTATTCGTAGCAGTATGTATTACAGGCTTATTCTCAGGGTCTTCTTTCATCTCTATTATTGAGCTCTCTTATCTCAAAGGGGTATCTGCCGTGTGGTACGGTGTAGCTGAAACGCTGCAAGTACTGCTCATCGCTACACTACTGATCGCCCCTTTCCGTAAAAAACTTATCATTACTGTATCCGGATTGATCGGTGATCACTTTGGCCGCAAAGCACGGGCGCTTGGCGGTGCCATTACCGCTTTTGCCTTCCCGATGTGGTCGGTAGCCACAGCGTTAGCCTTCGCTTCGGCGCTCCATGTATTTACCGGTATTTCCTTACTCGTTTCGGTAGCACTGACAGCTGTATTGCTGTTTGCATATCTGCAATTTGGCGGTATGTGGGCCATCGGCTACACACAGCTACTGAATACGATCGTCTTCTATATTATGCTTGTCATCGGCTTTGCGGCTGTACTTATTTATCCGGGAATTGACGGACTTAAGGAATTTGCGGCAGCCAAACCGCACATGTACTCTCCTGCGGGTGCAGGCATTCAGACGATTGTAGCCTGGTTCGGTACGTTTCTCGTCAACGTCGTATTAGCACAAGCAGCATTCCAGATGGCACTATCATGCCGTACACCAGAAGAAGGGAAACGCGGCCTATTATGGGCAGCCGTTCTTGGCATCCCGCTCATCATCGGAGCGGTTGTCTTTGGCTTGGCAGCAGCAAGCGTGATTCCAGATGAGACGCGTGGGTTGATTGCCATTCCACAGTATTTGATGCAGGCCCTGCCGGCACCGCTCGTCGCTTTATTCTTCCTCGGCTTCTGGGCTTGTGCGTTGAGCTGGGGCGCACCCTGCCAGTTCTCTGGGGCCACAAGCCTTGGCAAAGACGTCGGGGAAGCCATCCATCCAGGACAGAGCGAGCAGACATACATCCGCTATACGAAATGGTCTCTGGCAGCCCTTACGGTACTAATGGTCATCTTCGCCTCACTGCGGGCCGAGCAATCCGCATGGTGGAACGTTCTTGCCTGGGTCACACGCAATTCCGCAACATTCGCACCCGTCGTTGCAGCGCTGTTCTGGCCGCTCGCTACACGACGTGCTGTACTTGCATCTATGGCAGCAGGTACATTCACCGGTCTGCTCTGGTATTATTTGAGCGGCTGGCAGATTAGCAGCTTTTTCTTGAACACACACCCTGTATGGCCGGGCATGATCGCCAATATGCTAACACTCATACTCATAACGATTGCAGAGAATAGCGGCCGCATCACCTGGAACCTGCACACGTCACGCAGCGCACTTGGCAGGATATGCCTCGCTACAGGTATTGTATTCGTAGGAATAATCAGCTTTGCTTTTTCCTGGCTCTATCAAACAGGATTATTGGGATTGTGCCTGTTTATCGTAGTAATTAGCGCCTTCTTCACGCTGATGACATTCACATCCGCTAAAGATCCGGAAGCAATGTATACACAAGAAGTTAAAAAGGCTTCGGCACAATAACCAAGTCTAGTAATAGAAGTAAGGAGGAATTATATAATGACAACAACCAAAGAAAACGACGCAACAAAAGAGATTCGAAAAGTACGCGCCCAAACAGAATGGGTACATGGTTTTGAAACGGTACAGCATATACGTGACTTCGCCTTCACCATCGACGAGCCGGAGAAAATCGGCGGTACAAACAAAGGGCCGACTCCGCTCGAATATGTGCTCGGTGCTTATAACGGCTGTCTGCAAGTTGTCATTGAGACGATTGCCCGTGAACTTGGCGTGCATATTGTAGCAATCTCCTTATACAGCGAAGGTACAGTAGATCGGCGCGGTATGTTCGGAACAGCCGATGTCTCTCCTCATTTTCAACAGATTCGCACTACTATAGAAATAGAGGCAGCAGGCAAGGAAAAACTCGAAGAACTCAAGAAAAAGCTGTACCAACGATGCCCGATGTACAACTTAATCAAAGACGCAGGCATTGAACAGGAAATCATTTGGAAAGTCAAATAAGAAAAGGGGGCCGGATCATACATCGCGGCTCCCCTTTTCTTATCCAAACTACTTAAATAATCTTATTGATCCTGCTGAGTTGTCTTTCGCCTCTCCCGTCACTTCGAATTTCAAGCCATGCTGCGGGATCAGACGCCCCGCATCCGGGATGGACGAGTCAAGATACGATTGTGCATCATTAAATGTTCTAACCCCTGCAAACCCTGGTGAAACAATCGTACCCCAGCGAGCGCTTGTATACTCCCAAGCAGGTGCTTTATCGAAGGAGAAAGCGGCATCCGCAATCTGATAACGCGTTGAATTTGCCGTCGTCTTCTGGCCATCCGCATTGAAATACAACACATTATGAGCATGCGAATCCACTACTCCGAGGAAACCTTCTCCCGGATGTGCACCTACCCAATTGTCTGTATGACTCTCATCTGCATACCAGACCAATAGACCCGTATTGTATTTAGCTCCACGTGCATAGGCCAGCGCCCTGTCAGCTCCGGCATAGTTACGCCACTCCAACAAATAATAATTCTTAGCAAGACTCTTACCGTTCGAGCGGACAAAACCATCCAATTCAAACTTCGGTGCTTCTTCGGCATCATCACTGAACACCACCTGTTCGTCCACTGTCAATACCGCACGATCCAGCAGGAATCCGTTTAATGCCAACCCACCATCTGTTATATAGTTAAAGCGCAGTTTTACTTTTTGGCCTGCATAAGCACTAAGATCAATCGTCTCATCAACCCAACCATGCGTATCGTCATCGTATGCCGCGAGGTTGGTCCATGTCTGTCCACCATCCGTACTGGCATCAATATACAAGTAATCATAGCCCGTCTCGATCTGTCGGTACGCTTTGTATTCAAATACTGCCGTCTTCGCATCAACCAGATCGAATTCCGGTGAATACATTGCCGTATTCAAATCATCTCCCTTTGTACTAAAGTACGAATACGCTCCTTCAAACGGCGCTACTCCCTGCACTTCTTTATCCGGTACATTTACCTTTATCATACCTGGCCGCTTTGATTTGGTTACGCTTTGATCAATAACCGTCCTCAAGCCCCGTGAGGTGATATCTTCAGCATCTACTTCCTTTATGTTAGCCCAGTTGCCGCCCATCGTTGTTTGAAAGAATAGCTTATTCTGTGGGCTGAAGCTTGTCGGTGCCGTACCCGCGATCTTACCTGCCCAGCTTCCTCCACTCATAATTGACCAGACGCCCACCGGCTCACCCTGTCCGCTATACTGCGTATCATATTCATCAGGAAGACCTAGATCATGACCGAACTCATGTGCAAATACGCCGGTCGCTCCATCTTCCGGTTCAATCGTATAATCGTATGCCGCCATCTGTCCGCCCCAATTCGGACTGTTCGATATCGTATTCGGCACTGCATATACTCCGTCAAGCGTCCAACGATGCGACCAGATTGCATCATCGCCAAGCTGGCCTCCGCCGGCCTCTTGTCCCGTTCCGGCATGAATAATCATTAGATGATCAATTAGCCCGTCCGGTTCATTCAGATTTCCGTCTCCATCCAGATCATATTGGTCAAAACGATCATACTCAGCTAGATTAATACCGCTTGCTACCGCTGCATTGAGCGCATCTTTTACCAAATCACGCGGACCCTTTGGCTCTAAATTATCCTGCCCGCGGCTCGGATCATCATCGCCATACTCCTTGGCCATACCTGGCACAGTTAACCATTCAGACACCGTACCATCTACGGTATAACTTCCTCCTGACTGCTCTTGGTAGTACTGCTTAAGCGTCTGAACCTTAGAGCCGTCAAACAAGGTAAATTCTTTATCCCCAAACAGCATCTCCTGATAGTGCTGACGGCTGAAGTCATCAGCATACATATAGCCCGGCTCCTGTTCCACGCTGTTATGTTTAAAATCAGGGAACTCTGCCAGAAGCACCAATACCTTATCCTGACGTACAGGTCCGCTGTATCCCGCTTTTTTAGCAGGCGTCACATTGGAGCCATCATGCTTCATTTTTTCTTGTTTATTCATTTTGTCTTTAAACTTATTTTTTTGCTTGGTAAGAAACTTTTTGGCTTTCTTGTCCATTTCCGTGACGGTTGTATGCGGCTGCTTTGCTTTACTTCCCGCCTTCTTTTGTATGTACGCTCGAACCGTGCGATTTATCTCTGCCTGTGAAGCTTGCGGTGAGATGATTCCTCTTTTTTGCAGCCCTTTTGCCAGCCTGTCCTCGTTTATTATCGCAAAATCAATGGCAGGCTGTGCGACTCCCTGAATAACCGCCTCCACCTGCTTCGCCTGCGCGCTAAATGAAGTCGTGCTGAGCAGTGAACCAGCCAGCATAAGCGATAATACACAGCCAATCGTTTTTCGTTTCATTGTAAGCGTACTCCCCTTCTCTTTTCCATTTCTAATTTTCAGTAAACTAATACTACATAGATTTCTACAAAAGAGAAATAGGTCTAGTAAATTACTTTCATTTTTGTTTTTTTCCTTCCTAGGTACGCATAACTAGGAATTTGTTGGAAAATGGAGCTGTTTTCTTAAAATAAAAACACAGCCGCCTATAAAAGCAGCTGTGTTCTCAAACTTATTATTCTTAATTATACGTAAGCAAAATAAGCGATAAAGATAACCGCTAAACCGTACATAATCGGATGAACGTCACGGCCCCGTTTTAATGCCAGCATCGTAATCGGATATAGAATAAAACCAAGCGCAATGCCAGTTGCAACGCTGAACGTGAGCGGCATCATAATGATGGTGACAAAGGCAGGAATCATAATATCGAGACGGTTCCAATTAATATGGCGGATTTCAGACGCCATCATTGCGCCAACAATAATCAATGCCGGTGCCGTCACTTCCGATGTGACAACAGAAAGAATCGGCGAGAAGAACAGAGCCAGTGTAAAGCAAGCCGCGATAACAACCGATGTAAAGCCGGTTCGGCCGCCTACCGCAATGCCTGCTGATGACTCGATAAATGAAGCCGTCGTAGACGTACCAAGCACAGAGCCGATCACAGATGCAGAGGAATCGGCAAGCAGCGCACGTCCCGCATTCGGAATTTGATTATCCTTAATAATACCGGCCTGACTCGCTACCGCAATCAGCGTACCTGCCGTATCGAAGAAGCCCACGAACAGAAACGTAAAGATAACCGCTAAAAGCTCCGGCGTAAATACATCCGGCAGGTGCTCGAACGCGACGCCAAATGTCGGCGCAAGACTTGGGATGGTTCCCACAACGTTAGAAGGAACATCAATCAGGCCAAAAATCATACCTACAATTGTAGAGATGATCATCCCGTAAAAAATACCGCCCTGTACATTTCTGATTAACAATACCATGGTAACGATGAATCCGAACAGCGCAAGCAGTGTCGGTGCCGCCTTCAGATTACCGAGCGAGACAAATGTCGCATCACTCTTCTGTATGATCCCGGCGCTTTTCAAGCCAATAAAGGTGACAAAAAAACCGATGCCCCCGGCAATTGCGTATTTCAAATCCTGCGGAATGACATTGATGATCTTCTCCCGGATTTTTAACACGCTCAGAATCACGAATAGCACACCAGACACAAATACGCCGGTCAGTGCAGTCTGCCACGGAATTCCCATGCTGATTACAACCGAATAGGTAAAGAATGAGTTCAATCCCATGCTTGATGCAATCCCGATTGGATAGTTGGCAAGAAGCCCCATCAACAGCGTTCCTAGAATGGCCGTCAAAGCGGTAGCAGTAAATACCGCGCCTTTGTCCATACCGGATTCACTCAGTACAATCGGATTTACTACAAGAATATAGGCCATCGCCAAAAACGTGGTAATACCTGCGACAGTTTCTTGTCTGTACGTTGTCTCCCTTTCCTCAAAAGCAAAAAACTTCTTCATTATCATGTCCTCCAGCCGCGTCTCCCTGCATAAACCAAAAAAGCTCCAGCAAGCCGTCTACGGCTTCGCCAAAGCTTCTGAATAACAAAGGATACGGAAAATGAGGCAGCAACATACAGAGTAGACTGTAGTATTCGCAGTTTTCAACGCAATCCTCTGTAGTCAAGCTTTTTACGGAAGCTCGGTAGAGACGTGCGGGCCATATTCCCGAACATATACAAGGACTTCAATCATGTTTTATAAATGTATGGAGACAAATGTACCAAGAACACGAACGTTCGTCAATACAAGATAGAAAACACGAAACATTAAAAAAACGGTCAGGATATATCCTCAAAAACACTGAACACACAACCCAATTAAAATTCAAACAATGAAACCTCCCCATAGAGACGACTTGGTCACATATTCGGTACGTAATCCGTTCAGTTCCCTCAATGATCGCTTCTCTTTCAGCATACTTTCGCGCATTTCTTGCCACAAGCTCGGAAATATTCATTCTCCTCCCCACCTTCTTGAGACATACATAGTGCTCTGTTTCTTATATATAAGAAGGGGGTAGTAGAGGCTTGAGATTATTCCGACCCTGGCGGTACGATACTGTTAACAAGAATTAGGTGTGAGTGCATTGAAAAAGATACGAATCGGACTTGCAGCAGCAGGCGTGGCCGCATGTGTGCTCTCCATCGCTGCGATGGTGTTAAAACAACCTACACAGCCTGCCAACTCGTCCGCTGCTTTATCCCATACGAATAAACAAAGCGACATTCCCCTCTCCACCCAACCAGCTATGCGGCAGTATACGAAGCAGGCGGCCCCACCTGCCGCAGAAGTCAAGCAAAAGGTGATTCAGGTGATCGAGAGTGCGCAGGGACTGGCGCTTAAAAAAGATATTAAAATTGTTGCGCTCGGCGACTCCTTGACGCAAGGCGTAGGAGACGAGACGAATGAAGGCGGATATGTCGGCATCATCAAAAACACGTTAAAAAATAATAAGAATCAAAGCCACATTTCAGTGGAAAACTTCGGAAAAAGAGGGAATCGAACCGATCAATTGCTTGAGAGAATCGAACAAAAAAAAATTACGTCCTCCATTCAGGACGCCGATATTATACTCATTACAATCGGTGCCAATGATGTGATGAAAATCGTTCGCTCCAATTTTAACCATCTTACCTATGAAGACTTTGTTAAAGAACAGGTGAACTACCAAATCCGGCTTCAGCATGTCATTGAACGTATACACAAAAAAAACCACAACGCTCATATTTATTTGCTTGGTATCTACAACCCGTTCGATAAATACTTTGGTGATATTAAAGAAATGGATCTTATTATCGCAGATTGGAACCGAATCGGCGCACAGGTGATTAGCCGATACGATCGTGCTACATTTGTTCCGATTCAAACCATCTTTCAAAAACCAAAAGAAAATCTATTATATGAAGATAATTTTCATCCGAACGAAATAGGATACAAGCGCATGGCTGAACGGGTACTGCAATATATCAAACCCGAAATCGAAAATCATAGCCGATAACTAGCACACTAGAACGAAAGTAGGGACTGACCCATGATAGACAGACAAAATAAAGAAAACAACTGGAAACGCTGGTTTTTGGTCCTGCTCGGGATCAACCTTTTTATACTCATCGGAATGATCTGGCTGATTTTTGCTCCTGCTTCGCAATCCGATCTTCCTAACATGGAAAATACGAAGCAGAACGAAGCTGAATTTACCGTCTCCTCCACCAAGCAGAACGTAAACCAGCTAATCAGCAGCTATCTCGCAACATTACCGAAAAATAAGGCACTTCACTATTCGCTTACCCTTAAAGATGATGTTGAACTGCAAGGAGCGGTTTTTGCCTTCAACCGTAAAATTCCGCTTACTGCGACATTCGAGCCGCTTGTACAGGAAAATGGAGATCTTATTCTGCGGCAGAAATCACTCGCACTAGGCAAGCTAGAACTCCCGAATAAAGCGGTGCTTGCATATGTGCGCGACAACTATCCAATGCCCGAGTGGGTGAAGGTTGATCCGGTAAAGGAGGATATCTATGTAGCCGTAACGAAAATGGAGACAAAAAGCAACTTTAAGATTAAGGCAAAGCAAATTGACCTTGCACGTGATCAGCTCGTCTTCACGTTTACCGTACCGAATGATGCTTTGAACTTTCAAAAGTAACAGTTCCTTGCTCCTTTGGATTATGAGTATATGATTTCGTCATAAGTTTTTGCAACCTTATGCCTGCCGACCCGTATGTAAAAGTGTACTATCCCCTTTATTCCCACCCCTACTGTTGACAGCCTGTAGGGGTATTTTTTTATCTATTAGAAAAGAATCAGCAAAAACATGGACATAAAACCCATATCCCAGCCGAATCCTATTACCATAGAAGCCTTTTATGGAAAGGGAGAAAGAAAAATGAGGGTATACGGTAGCAGAAAATGTGACGAGTGTCTCCAAAAATATGACTGGGTAGGTTCATTAGATAATCAAATAAGTATAGAAACACAAAACCAAATTCTCCGAAATCGGTATTTACAATTCGCTAAATTCTCCCATCTGCAGATGAACACATACAATGTACATGCTCGATGCCCCTACTGCAAAAAAATAAATGAATTCAGCTATATAAGCTTATCTTTTGACCATAACAGGGAAAGCAACGAAATGCGATTGGGCCTGGCTATGATCTAACCATACAGCCTAGGTAACTCATACCTCGGCTATCTTCACAGCACAAATCAATTATAGTATAATACATGGAAAAATTATACAGGTGAAAAGAGATGAAAACGTTACAGCCGATAAAAAGAAGTCCACTTCGCATCTATGCAGGCAAAAAGTTCTACCGCTTAAAACGATATGTAGAGTGGTATCTAAGCGGGAAACGCTATGCCACCCAAAAAGAACAAACCACATTGCTTTATGTAATGTATACACATGAGACTCCCTTGCTTCGTGAACTGAAAGATGTGGACATGTGGCTGCAGCATAATAAGGTAACGAACCTCAAAATCGCTTCACAGCGACTCAATCACCTCATTATCAAACCTGGCGAGACGTTCTCTTATTGGCGCCTTCTCGGAAATACGACCAAGCGAAAAGGATATGTCGATGGCATGATTCTGTTCTATGGCAAAGTTACAACCGGAATCGGTGGAGGACTGTGTCAGTTGTCCAATCTGATCTATTGGATGACGCTGCATTCGCCGTTAACAGTTACTGAAAGATATCGACATAGCTATGATGTATTTCCCGATTCAAAGCGAAGCCAGCCGTTCGGAAGCGGAGCAACGTGCGCGTATAACTATGTGGATTTGCAAATAAAGAACGAAACAAACCAAGCCTACCAATTAATTGTCTATGTAACAGATACACATCTGGTCGGGGAATGGAGAACGGAGAACCCGGCAACAAGAACATATGAAGTATACGAGAGGGAGCACCGCATCACACATGAATACTGGGGTAGTTATGTACGCCACAATAAAATTCATAGAAAAGTATACAATCTTAGCAATGAACTAATTGATGACGAGTTTGTTACAGAGAATCATGCGATTATGATGTATGAACCACTGCTAGAAAATAAAACCTAACAATATTTGATGATAAAGAAAAGGAAGGCTGTCTGCACTGCCTTCCTTACCAACTTAATTTATACGCATATAATCAAGGATTTCCCATTCTTCATAATTATCCGTGCTATGAAGCTTATTTATTCTGCATACTTTCCAATGCCTGCTTCACATTTGCATACGTCTTAATAGATGACAGATCAATTCCGCCGCTTACAACCGTCTGAGCGATTTCAGGGCGGATTCCCGTTACGATTGTATGAATTCCTAATATGCGAAGCACCGTTTCAATCTTAAACAAGTAATGGGCAATCGCTGTATCAATCGTCGGAATACCGGAAAAGTCCACAATAAGATGCTCAATCTTTAGTTCGGTAATTTTGGGTACAACCTTCTCTAAAATATATGTAGCTCTATAAGAATCAATGGAACCAACCAACGGCAGAACTGCAATAGTCTCTTCAATTGGCACAATCGGTGCTGATAACTCCGCCATTTCTCTTTGCGTCTCTTTCATAATCTTATATCTAAGACGCTCAAATGCAAAAACGGTTTCATTCGCACTTATATCCAGCATGAAGTTAATTCGCTTGATAATAGAGACCGTCTCTTCTACAGAAAGCCCATATTCTACACTCAACCGGGTCACACGTTCGGCAAAGACTATGCGGGTGGACGGGTAACGAACAATGATATCAGAAATTCTGCCCCCTGAAGATGCTTCGCGTTCCCCATTCTTTTTGCTCCAAGCAATAAGGTCATCCGGAATCTCTTCTTCCTCACAAGCTGCCGTTTTCCCCAAAAACGCCAAAAACTCTACATACATGGTGATGGCTTGTTCTTTTTCCCATTCCGGAATGTGTAAATTCATCCTGTCAAGAACACCTTCAACGATTTCAACAGCCAAAGATTGCGCATGTTCAATTAAGTAGTTCGTCACTTTAGATATCGAGCTCATTGTTTTCTCCACACCCTTAGTTCTGTGATGATTAAATTATACCCCAAATTCGTAAAAAGGCATGTCCATAAAACACATTCACATTCAACAGAAAACATGTAGTTGACGTAAATACGTACTACATTATATACTCATAAATACTTTAGCGGGTAAATATTATATGCGGTATATAATTAACAAAGCTAACCAGGAGGAATAAAGATGCCTGACCAAAATAACCGAACTGATTTTGAAGAATTGTATCTACAGGTGCAAAGGAAAGTTGCCGCTGAATGGCATAAGCGCTTAGATCAGCTTATTTCCGGATCGCAGTCCATGATTCTGCGAATGCTTGAGGTAAGCGGACCACAAAAAGTCTCTACATTAGCAGAACGATTGTGCATCACACCGGGAGCTGTTACCAGCCTTTCTGATAAATTGATTTCCTGCGGTTATGCTACCAGGAAAAGAGATACCGTTGATCGCAGAGTAGTCAATCTGGAGATTACAGAGAAAGGGCGCACAATATTGCGGCAGTACAGAAAAGAGGTTAAAAGCACGGTAGAGTATTTTTTCGCGGGTCTATCTGATGAAGATATCGATCACTTAACACGTATCTATCAACAGGTGCTGAAGAATATTGATACACAGAAAGAGGAATACACCGAATGACACACCTAACGGAAAAGAAAAAAATCACGATTATGATTGCTCTGATTGCCTCCTTGTTTTTTGCGGCGATCAATCAGACTATTATCGGAATCGCTATGCCACGTATTATCGCTAAGCTGGGCGGCATGGAATATTACTCTTGGGCGATTACGATTTATTTGCTGACATCAACCGTCGCTTCCGTATTGGTAGGAAAGCTCTCCGATATTTATGGGAGAAAGCCTTTTATCCTTACCGGTATTGGATTGTTTATGCTCGGCGCACTTCTGTCCGGCTTTTCTGCTGATATCTTTCAACTCATTACGTATCGGGCCATTCAAGGTGCCGGCGCAGGTATTATCATGTCAACCGTCTTCACAGGAATTGGAGATTTATACGAACCGCGAGAGCGTGCTAAATGGACCGGAGTAATGAGTGCGGTCTTTGGCATATCAAGTGTAGCCGGCCCCTTAATGGGAGGCTACATTGTTGACCATCTTGATTGGCATTGGGTATTTTGGATCTTCCTGCCGCTTGGTATTATCGCCTTTATGCTCATCTTAATCAATTTTCCACAGGTGGAACGCCGCAAGGATGAATCGGTTGATTATTTGGGCTCACTCTTCCTAACACTAACCATTGTGCCGATGCTCCTGGCCTTTTCATGGGTCGGGGATGGAGCTGGCAAATATGCGTGGGATTCATGGCAAATCCTCGGCTTATTTGCAGGCACTATTTTGTCTTTGCTCCTTTTTATCTGGATTCAAACGAAAGCAAAGAGTCCGGTTATGCCGCTCGGATTATTTAAGAACAGTATTTTTACCGTCTCCAACCTGGTTAGCTTCTTCATGAATGCCGGAATGATGGGAGCCATCATTTATGTTCCCTTCTTTGTCCAGGGAGTAAAGGGAATTTCCCCAACAATTGCCGGATATGTAGCCATGCCGATGTCGATTGCGATGCTGATTACCTCCGCCCTTTCCGGACAGTTCATGTCCAAAACAGGAAAGTATAAACGAATGGCGATTATCGGGTTGATAATCATGACCATCGGTATGGTCTTTATGTATTTTATGGATCCTGCCACTCCAATTTATCTATTGATTCTCTATATGATTATATTGGGCTTAGGGCTTGGCGTTGCGATGCCCGTATTCTCACTCACCGTACAAAATGCTGTCGCTCCGCAGCAATTAGGCGTAGCCACAGCAACCTCACAGCTCTTCCGCAACCTCGGCGGGACGATCGGAATTTCTGTGATGGGAAGCTTAATGAGTGCGAGCATTGCAAAGAAAATGACGCAGCTATCAACAGAACTGGGGCAAAATGCAGCGGCTGCACCGATGAACCCTGCTTTAGCAGAGAAGCTGGCTTTATTCCAGAATCCACAAAACCTATTGGATCAGCCTAAGATAGAGGCAGCGCTACAAAGCCTGCCACCAGAATCGCAAACTTTATTTATGAACATGCTGGATCTCATTCGTGGGGCGCTAAGCTATGCCATAACCACCACATTTTTGGCTGGTGCGATTGTAGCTGGCGCTGCGGTGCTGATCGCATTATTCCTAAAGGAAATCCCACTGCGTTCTAGTAAAGGGACAGATCAAAAAGCAGTACAGTTCAAGTCAGACGGTGCTTCTGAAACAAACTAAACACATAAGCAGCAAATGGCACCTGCTCGGCATATATGTACGAGCAGGTGCCATTTTTATCAATATACGCCCTTACATAGGATGAACAGTACTCTGATCCATATACATGACTTCCCACAGATGACCGTCTAGATCCTGAAAGCTCCATCCATACATGAAATCACCCTGACTAAACGGTTCATTGGAAGCCTTTCCCCCGGCTGCTAGCGCCTTATTAACGATCTCATCTACTTTTTCCTTGCTCTCGGCAGACAGCGCTATAATAACCTCTGTCGTTTTTGTTGCATCAGCAATTTCTTTTTTGGTAAATGTTTTGAAAAAAGGTTCAACCAATAACATGACAAAGATATGCTCACTGATAACCATACACGCTGCATTTTGATCAGTAAATTGAGGGTTGAATTCAAAACCGATTTTAGTAAAAAACTCGACAGACTTATCCAGATCTTTAATCGGCAAATTAACAAAAATCTTCTCCGCTGTAACTGCCATACTAGATCACCTCGAATGTAAAATTGTCATGCATATGTAAACCTCATCTCCAATTACTACTTATTCTAGCACGAAGGATATAAAGAGATTTCTTATCGATTGCTATCTTACAATTACCGCTAAAAACAAGAAAAAAGGGACTGTCCAGAAAGTCGACTTTTTGACTTTTGGATGCCCCTTTTAATGGTGAATGATCATGCTCTATAAAGTTACTCGCGCATTCTCTTGATTTTCATCGGCTTGGCTCTTTGCTTTAAAAAATCTTTTCATCATCGGCGGAGTTACGATGGTTGTAACGAGAATGACAACAACAAGCACTGCAAACATATCCTGACTCAACAGCTTAGATTCTAAACCAATCGCTGCAATAATCAAGGCTACTTCCCCACGAGACACCATAGCTGAGCCAATCCCAAGTGAGCTATTCCAAGAGAACCCGGCTGCTTTGGCACCAAACGTACCCCCGATTAATTTCGTTAAAATAGCCAAAACGCTCAAGGCAACAATCAGCCATAAATTTTCTGTAATTCCGCTAAATTGAGCGGAAACACCGATCGAGGTGAAGAATACCGGCACAAATATAGAGTAACTAATGGTTTCCACCTTTTCAACTACTTCATTCTTGTAATCGGTTAAGCTAATAGCAACCCCTGCAATATACGCTCCGATGATGGCCGCAACGCCTGTATATTCTGCTAAATACGCATATACAAAGCAAATAATCAATGCAGAGGAAATCACCGATTCCGTTACTTTTAATGGCGCAAATTTCTTAAGGACCCATGGAACAATCTTCCATCCGATAAGTATGGCTCCTGCGAAGAACAATACTTTCTTCAGTACAACCATACCCAGGTTGACATCTCCACCAGCCATACTCATCAGGAATGCCAACGCAATGATAACCAAAACATCATCAATAACAGCTGCTCCTAATATGGTTGCCCCCTCACGGGAATTCAATTTATTCATCTCTTTAAGAGCTTGAACCGAAATACTAACACTTGTTGCGGAAAGCAATAATCCTAAGAACAACGCCTCTATAGACGTAAGATTCAGCATAATTCCAGCAAAATACCCCAAAGCCAGAGGCACAACAATGCCGGTAACCCCTACATATGCCGAAGCTTTTCCCGTCTTTTTAAACTCGTCGATATCCGTTTCCAGTCCCGCAATAAACATAAGCAGTATGACACCGATTTGGCTAAATTCTGTTAATATTTCCGTGTCATTCACTAATCCCAGTACGGAAGGTCCGAGTACAATCCCAATCAAAAGCTTACCAAGAACAGAAGGCTGTCCCAGCCTTACGCTGATATCCCCAGCGATTTTAGATGCGATTAAAATAATAGCTAATTGAAGTATTAGCACAGACATTCCACCTTTCTTTTGTTTATTTTTTTGTTTGCTGTGCAAAAAAACACAAAAGGAGCCCGTCTACCAAGGGACATACGAATCCCTTGGTGACAGACTCCTCCAAAAAAAATTACTCATAATCATATGCATAAACCTACGTATTATTATTACATACGGTGTAAAAAAGAAAAAGTTCCAAATTAATTAAATTTATTTAAATTAATTTCCGTATAGAATAATACTACCCTATACGGAAATGCTATTATAGATCTTTTGCGATATGGGGCTTGCTGTAATGGCTGGTTCCCCCGCCACCTACCAGGATTCTTCCCCCACGGTTAAAAATAAGCAGCTTCCTTGCACCGCCTGAAAGCAGCACGACCACCCTCGCATTATTTCTTGTAGCCACATACACAACATACCCGCTTTCAGAAACAAATGTGCGCCAGTTTCTGTCGAACTCAGAACGCAGCACTCGGCTTGAATATACCTGATTTTCCACTCTTGTTGCCCGTACGTTTGGCAATGGTATTTCGCCTCCCATAAATTAGTGACTTCCATACCATTGTATGTGGAAAAGCTATATTCGCTTGGACAACTGTTACTAGACAATACCCATTTTTTAACGCGAAAAAACTCGTTGTAATCTTATCCTTTCCTTCTCTCACCCTTTTCTTTTATACGTTGACGCCAGCCTCAATGACGTACTAAACAATCTTGTGCTTATCTTCTTTCCACTGCTGCACGCAGTGCATAGATCTCTTCTTCGAGGGACGTATACTGCTGCTGAATGACATGACTGGCATCATGCAGCGCCTGATTATAAATCAGCGGGGCAGCCTGATTTACTATGAAGTCGAATAACTGTTCCGCTTCCAGATTCCCTATCGTCTCTCCTCTTTCCTCACTAAAATAGCGCTGGAGCTGAGCAATCATCGCATCCTTTTCTTCCCGTGGTATCTTCTTAATCAGCATGAGCGAGCCTCCCTTATATTTGTTGATCCTTCCATACGTCCGTCAACAGCGCTCTTCCTACACCGTCCGGACTCTCGCTATCCTTCCAGTAGATCATAACACCGGCAGGCGGATTGGTTATATCGAGCTTCCGAATCAGCTTTTTGTTTGCTTCCTCCGGATAATAAAATAAATTTTTCTCCATTTTAAACGGACTGTTCACACCATAATGTCTACGGTTGCGGTCATTTACGATATAGGAGTTATCAAAATTCGCATTCTTAATGATCAGTCCGGATGCCGCTTGAATTTTGTCCTTTACCCAGCGTTTCAACTCCTCATGTTCAATATCTGTACCGATGTCTACCGCATCATAGAAATCCTTTATGTATTGAATCACCGGCTTTCCATAATCCGACTTCTCATTCGATAAATCCCTCACCCTGTTATTATAAAGCAGCTCTTTATAGTGTTCTTCGTTTCGTAAAATCATGGGAGATAAAAAGCGTTCCACAAACCGCGATCCCAGTCCAGGATTCTCATTTGGATCAAGTAAATACGCTAAAAATGAACTCACATTCGGCTCGTTGATTGAGCCGTCATTTGAAGAAAGAACTTTAAAAATATTCATCTCACGCTACCTCTTTTTTATGATGTATATGTATATCCTCTTAATCTCTGTTCCGCTGGCTGAGAAAGCTCTGTTGCTCTCTTTCGCTCGATTTCAAACCGGTATATCTTGTTATATTTCACCATTCCATATAACCTGCTTAAAAACCTGCTCTACACGAAAAATAAACACGCAGGGAGCGGTACCATTGTACCTTACATTCTCTTAGACCGTTTCCTGTCCTGCATGTTTCTTCTCTGCATTTGCTCATAAAAAAGAGCGCTGTCCGTTAGCGCTCTTTGACAGATCTATTCTGTTTGGTAGCTAGACTCTTTAATAGATGATACTTTGCGGTATGACCATTCTTTCTATCGACTCAATCGCCTTAGTAATATGATCTTGGGCATGATTAAGAACAAACATATCATGACCTGGCAGTAGGGCATCAATTTGTTTTTCTTTTAATTTACGTAAGCTATTGCCCAGATCGAATACATTACAATCAGGTATGCATTGTGTGGCTACTCTTCCTTCATAAAAAATGAGATCGCCCCCAAATAGATAACGCTTTTCCGGTGTATTCATCAGGAAAGAAATATGGTCTCTACTATGTCCCGGTGTTTCAATGACTTCTATTTTGTGCCTCCCAACTGTGATCACGTCTCCTTCTTTTACCACACGGTCAACCGGGGCTGATTCAAAGACATAATCCATAGGGTAGAAGCCTGCTTTTTTTGCCATAGATAAGCTAATCGCTTCTTCATCACCTTGTTCTAAATAAGTAGCTGTATGTGAAGAACACAGTACTTGTGCATCTATTTTTTCTAAAAGTTTCTTTGTTCCACCAGCATGATCAGCATGCCCATGCGTTAAAAGCACATATTTTACCCTCTCAAGCGAAAAGCCATCCTCGACTATATTTTGGAGGATTTGGTCAATCCCTAAGCCTGCCCCGGTATCCACAAGCGCCAATTCACTTCCACCATCTATTACGTACACATGACAATCAAACGCATCGGTAAGATGAATTCCCTTTCCACCGCTTCCAACAAGATACACATCTTTTGTAAGCTTCATTACGTACCCTCCTTACCTTTTTCTATCTCGTTTTCAGGTCCCCATCTCCACAGAACTCTCTCATCCGCTCTTTTGTAGGGAGGTTTTCCCAATCCCCTTTAAATTGAGTAACCAGTGCTCCAACAACATTGCCTCTCCGCAAACATTGCTGCAAGGATTGTTTCTCAATAAAACTTGATAAAAATCCAGCAGCAAACCCATCTCCTGCTCCCACGGAATCCACAACCCTTTTTACTTCAACACCCGGTTCACTTATTTTTTCTAACTCACCATGTTCCGTCGTTGTATAGAGGACCGAGCCGCGTGCGCCCAGCTTCATAACGACATATTTCGGTCCAAGACGGAGTAGGCTTTGGGCAATTCGATCAGGCTCTGTTTCCCCTGTAATTAGCTTTCCTTCGTCAAGACCCGGTAGGATCAAGTCAGACAACTTTGCCAGCTCAAGGAATGTTTCTCTGGCCTCTTTTTCTCCCCATAACTTGTATCTCATATTTGGGTCAAAACTGATTTTTATCCCTTGCTTTTTTGCAAGATGTACCGCATGAAATATACATTCTCTCGCCTGCGGACTTAAGGCAGGAGTAATGCCTGTAAAATGGAAAAGCTCCGCCCCAGCAAAAATCTCTTCCGTTATTTCTGACGCATTCCACTGACTGGCAGCTGAATGTTTTCTGTAATAATAAATGGTAGGGTCTAATTCACCGTTAATTTCTTTAAACATAATGCCCGTGGGATGTTCTTTATCCCTGATTACAGCAACGTCTACGTCTTCTCCCTTAAGAACCGATTGGATATAATCTCCAAACGGGTCAACACCTAAGCGACTTATCCATCTCGTTTTCACTCCCAGCCTCGTTAGCCCGATTGCAACATTTGATTCCGCACCAGCCAATGTTTTCGCCAAATACGGCATATATTGAATGCGGCCATCCTGGGGAGTTTGAAAGGAGACCATGGTTTCTCCTAAAGTGACAACCTTTGCATCAATATTAACTCCGCTCATTTTTTACACCCTTTATATTCTCTAAAAATAAAGCCGCTTTTTCAGTAATACTTTTGAAATCACCCTGTTTAATTGCGGTCTTATCTATTAAGCTGCCCCCGACACCAACCCCTACCGCTCCTGCTTTAATAAAAGCAGCTACATTTTCAGGGGTAATGCCTCCCACAGCAACCATTGGAATATGAGATAGCGGTCCTTGCAATTCTTTGATATAGGTACTTCCCAGGCTGCTGGTAGGAAACACCTTTACCATCCTCGCCCCAGCTTTATAGGCATGTACGACTTCAGAAGGTGTCATGACACCAGGTAAAATGCCAATAGTATGATCCAATGCAAATTGGATGACCTCTTCATCCACGTTAGGCGTTATAAAATACGTTGCGCCTGCGCTATATGCTCGTTGGGCTGTTTCTACGTCCAGTACCGTACCGGCGCCGATCAATAGCTTGCCCTCAAATTGCTCATTCAGCAGTGAAATCATCTCAGAAGCATCTTTCGTATTCATCGTCACTTCAACCAATCGAATCCCACCATCATAGAGAGCTTGTGCCAATGGAAGAATATCATTTTTTTCTATTCCTCTAACGATAGAAATTAAATGGTTTTCCATTACTGCATCATATACATTCATATGGTTCACCCTTTTACTTGATTATAATATCCAAAAGCTGATCGATTTCCTCTTTTGTATTGTAGAAATGAGGTGAAATTCTCAACCCATTTCGTTTATTCACAATAATGTTTTTCTGCTTAAGCCTTTCAAAGCAATCATCGACGTCAGAACATTGAAGCAAGAGAATGTGCGATTGATTTGCCTCATCAAAATTCGATAGGCACGTAACATTCCCCAAGCGAGACACACAGCTCCGTATATAATTTGCAAGCTCCATGACCTGATGGTAGATTATGTGACTGCCAACTTCATTGAGTAAATCCAGCCCTTTATGGACGCCTCTGATAGCGGAAAAGTTTAAATTCCCCGTTTCAAAGCGCCGGCTTGTTTGCGATAAATTAAAATCATATGTTGAATAATTAAATTTATCTTCCATGCTTGTCCAGCTAACAAAAGGAGGGTCGATGCTATCCAGCATTTTTTTACTGCAGTATACAAACCCCAAGCCGTCCGGGCCGCATAACCACTTGAAGAATCCACTCACTAAAAAATCAATTTGAAGTTCTTCTACATCAATTTTCTGTACTCCCAGCCCTTGAATCGCATCTACAACGAAGAAAATATCATGCTGTTTACATAGGTTTGAAATAACTTTCAAATCATTTTTAAATCCATTTCCAGCCTCAACAAAGCTCAGACTGATCAATTTTGTCTTTTTGTCTACCAATCTTTCCATATCTGATATAGACAATCTTCCGTCTTTATTTCTCACAAAGCGAACTTCGATGCCCTTGTGCTGCAAATTCATCCATGGGTACACATTTGAAGGAAACTCTAAATCAGAAATAATTACATTGTCTCCTCTTTGAAGCGGGAGTCCTTGAGCAAGCAGATTTAGCCCCATCGAGGTATTTTGAGTAAATGAAATTTCATCTGGATGGCTTCCAATCAATGCGGCAACTTTACTGCGAACCATCTCTACTTCATCCCACCACGCATCAAAAGCTGCACCATGAAGCGACCGGAATTCATGAAAGGATGCTATCGAATCTCTTACCCTGGTCGGAAGCGGCGACATAGCAGCGTTATCTAAGTAAATATATTCTCTCGTAATCGGAAACTCTGACTCCCGCCAAGCGTTTACGTCAAACTGAGTTACCGCCCTGTTGATCGCACTCAAGCTATTCCTCCTCCCTAAAATAGGTGTGGAAGTGTAAAATCAATGTTTTATATATTTCTGCAGCTTTTAAAACCTCGCTAATCTCAATGAACTCATCTTTCGTATGAGCTTGGCTGATACTGCCTGGGCCAAATACGATCGTTGGAATATGGCGCATTGCAATTTTGCTGGCATCGGTTCCAAATGGCACTCCATACATATCGCTATCTTCCCCCAGCTTGCTCATCGTATCAGTCATGGATCTGACAATAGGAGAATGCCTATCCGTTTCTAGGGATGGATCAATTAAATATGGATACTCGATAGAAACGTAGGGATGGAATGCACCGTCTATATTTTCCATTATCGCTTGCTTTATTTCTAGGTAGGCTTCCTCCCAATGCTCCCCGGGTAATAATCTGCGATCCACATCAATTACGCATCGATCCGGAACAATGTTTACCTGGGTCCCGCCCTGGATCGTTGTCACACTCATCGTTGCTTTTCCGCATAACGTATGATTTCGTTCACGTAGCATTGGCACTATATGTTTATGGATCGTTTGTATGATATCTGACATGATATAGATTGCATTGATTCCATCTTGCGGATTGGCGCTGTGCACCGACTCTCCAGTTGTCACGATTTTAAAGCGAATACTTCCTTTTGTAGCAGCTACTACCTTCAATTCGGTTGGCTCTCCTGCCACCGCACCATCTGCTTCTACTTTCATATCTACTAATCTATCAACTCCGCGATGAAGGTGTTCTTCATCCACCGTGGCTGCTACATGCACATTAATCGGAAGGTTTCCATTCGTTTCTTCAAGTGCCATCTCAAGGCCACAAATCATCGCTGCTAACTGTCCCTTTGCATCGCAGCTCCCTCTTCCATATAGTTTTCCGTCTTTCACACATGCTGTGAATGGCGCTATCGTCATTTCATCCACACGTACGGTATCTGTATGTGTCTCCAATAACAAGGTCTTTTTCATAGGGTCCCGGCCTGTCTTAATATAAACATTAGGCCGATTCGGCAGGATCTCCTCTTGTGCCACATCCAATGTAAATGGATGGTTTCGAAAGTACTGGCACAAATAATCGGCCATGCTTTGTTCTCCGTGAAGATCCTGAAGCGGGCCGTCTCCAGGATTAATGCTTGGTATCGAAACCATGTCAGATAATAGATGTATCAATCTCGTTTCGCGCTCGATGTCTTTATCCATTATGTCCACTGTCCTTATCACGTATATTGTTATAATTCAATAGGCTGCCCCGTTTGTGCTGACTTGATTAGTAACTGCGCAAGTTCGATTCCTTGAACCGCTTCGTCCCCTCGAATAGATGTTGGTTTTTCGTTATTCTCTATAAGCGAAATAAAGTAATCCAGTTCATTTTTAAGCGCTCCTGTTGATGTGCCAAATATCTCCGGCCATAATGTGACATCCGGCGTTTCCAATTTGTTATTCACAGCCAGTCGCAAATGAGTACCAGGATATTCAAGCGCAACTCTTCCTGCTGACGTCATCATTTCAAGCCGCACATCAAGATATTGTCCCAGATGATTTGGTAGGGTCCATTGTGTTTCAAAGGTCGCAATTATTCCATTGGAAAACTCAACAATTCCCCAGAAAATATCTGGATTTTTATATTCAGGTGACGTCTTTCTTTCCACTGCATACACTTTTTTTACAGTTGATTGCACATACCATAGAGTAATATCAATGTCATGGGCTAATGCCATAAAAACAGGGTGTGTCCTGGAGTGAAGTCCAAACCGCTCTCTCGGCACATTCCTTCTAGCGTAAATCGAATAAATATCGCCAAGTTCACCGGACTCCAATTTTTGTTTAATCGTATAATAGCTCGCATCATAGCGTAATAAGTGGCCTGGAAGCAAAATAACATCCTGTTTTTCTGCGATCGCTACCATTTCTCTTGCTTCTTCTGCCTCTAATGAAATGGGCTTTTCGATTAACACATGCTTCTTTGCCTCAAGGCACTGAATAGTAAGCGGATGATGCGATTCTTCTGAGGTTGCAATAATAACCCCATACACATTTTTATCTGCTAAAACGGTCTCAATATTGTCTGTATAGTGTGCAGCTGCAAAACGATCCGCTACTTTTTTTGCCTGCTCTATTGATTTATCGCATATATAGAGAAGCTCTACCTTTCCCATTTGCGAAAGAATCTTAGCATGGTTCTGTCCGAATTCCCCGACTCCTACAACCGCTATTCCAATTTTCATCGTCATAACCTGCCTTCATGTGAATCTGAACAGGGCATACTCGTGTATGCCCTGTTCTATATTAGAGTTCTTTGTCTGCTGCTGAAAGCTTCGAAAAGAAGTTGTCCACTCTTTTTTGTTCAACAGTATTTCTAGATGTAACCAAGCTAATGATGATTCCCATCGTCAGAGCTGTTAAAGTACTAGTCGCAGTCGTGATCGCTAAGTTCTGAATTCCACCGACACCCATTCCAACGGAGGATACAATTCCACCCGCAATCGTTCCGCTTAAAATAGCTGCTAATGCACCCTTGGCATTCATTTTTCTCCAGAACACCGCTAAACAGATAATAATAAAGATAGGCATATCCGTAATAGCGATAATCGTTAAGATCGAATTAATTACCCCACCCAGCTTCGGTACTAAAAACGCCCACGCAGTCCCAATCACACAGAGAACAATCGTTGCCATACGAGTAACCTTTAAGTAATGCTTTTCAGACAGATTCGGTCTAGCCTTTTTGTAAAAATCTTCTGTAAATAGAGAGGATGCTCCACACAATGCCGAATCCGCCGTTGACATTCCGGCAGCCAATAGAGAGGAGAAAAAGATCCCTACCGCTCCTACAGGCAAAAGCTGCAAATAAATTTCCGGCCCGATCATATCCGGATTCATGTTTTTTACTGTCTCAGGATCAAGCATGACCCTCGCTGCAAGACCAGGGATGATTTCCATAATCGCCATAGGAATAGCTAGCACTGCCGCAAAAAGCATGCCCCACCTTGCTACGTTAACCGTCTTTGCTCCCAATCCGCGCTGCATAACAAACTGGCTGGTAATAAAATACGGGAAGCCTAACACCGTTAAGGCAATAATCCACGGCCAACCCGTCGCACTTGCTGCTGATGGTACCCAGTCAACTAGATTCGCAGGTACAGATTCAACGAGACCACTCAACCCGTTAAAGTGACTTAAAATATAAATGGACCCTATAAACAGCCCCGCCCACATCAGAACGAATTGAATCGCATCCGTAATAACGACAGAGACGATTCCACCAATAAAGGTCAAAGCTAGCACCAATACCGCCATTAGAAGGATCATATAATTAACCGAAACATCCAATATTAAACTCAAAATAAGCGCTGAAGCAAAAACGGTTACGCCATATCGATTAAATGTATCAGCCAAAATCCACAGGATACTGATTAATCCTCTATTTACACCGTTATATCTATCTTCGAAAATTTCAGACATCGTATGGTAGCGCAGCTTTCGATAGATCGGAATAAAAAATACGGCTGCCGCTACACACGCCATGGCATTCCAAGCGAGCCATACTACGGAAATTCCCGAACCATAAACCATACCCGGCTTTCCAACAAGGCTCCATGTGGAAAAATTAGTGGCCCCAAAAGTTGCTGCTAAAATAAAAGGGCCGAAGGAGCGTCCACCTATGGAGAAATCTTCATATCCGGAAACTCTCTTTGAAACATACCAGCCTATAAAAAGAGTTCCGATGATATAAAGAACTATAATCGCTAGATCGATACTAGAAATTCCTAGATTCATTCAATTCACTCCTTGGGCGCTCAACTTCTGTAATCGCTAACATTACTTTCAGTACTTCATTGCGAATAACTGCTGCAAATCCCCCAACAAACCACAGCACAAAGGAACCCAGCACAATTGGTGTAACAACTTCAGATGGAAGAGCCGCTCTTAAAAAGAGGCCGGCTATGAATAAGATAAAAGAGACAATCATCAGCCCCATCCCCCATCTTGCCTTGGTCTTCGGCGGTTTCGATGGTTGTAAAAAGAGAATCTTGCCTCTCATTTCCATGATGGGTCCAACGATCATAAGTAACCCTGAAGCTACTATCGACAAAATGATAATACCGCCCCAAAAATCCATCTTTATTTCCCCCTTTTGCTGTTACTACTCCACTTCCACAATCATTTCGATTTCTACGGGTGTATTAAATGGCAGTTCGTTAGATGAAATAGCGGAACGCGCATGCTTTCCTGCCTCTCCGAATACCTCTTCTAATAATTTGGAAGCACCATTTATCACATAGGGCTGCTCAACAAACCCTGGTGCGCTATTTACGAAGCCAAGTAATTTCACAACTTTTTTAACTCGATCTAGGTTGCCCAAATGACCTTTTAAAACCGCCAGACAATTAATCATTGTTTGACGAGCAGCTTCCTGTCCCTGCTCGACGGTTAAATCCTTCCCCACTTTTCCTTCATAGATTAATACTCCATCCTTACGGCAATCCTGGCCAGAAGTATACACCAGATTGCCCGTTTGCTGCGCTGGAATATAAATAGCTGCAGGCTTTGGAACTTCCGGTAATTCGATTCCCAGCTCTTTTAATCTCTTCTCAATGCGGCTTTCATTTGACGTAGTGTTTTTCATATCTAAATCTCTCCTATACTTTATTTATCTATATAAAATCAGCTATATAAGCGGACGTTCCTTCTGCTTCCTATCCTCTTCCTCACGCACCAGATCAAGATACGTATACAGCGTATATTTAGAGATATCAAAGTACGTGCACACCTTATCACTGGACTTTTTAATCAGAAACGCACCTTTTTGGTCCAGATACTTTATGCCTTTCATCTTGTCTTCCTTCAACATCAACGCCACAGGCTTCCCTACATGCTCCTGTGCCTCCTGAAGCAAATGATCCAACAATTCATTTACATCATTTACAAAGAACTCTTTTACCTCTTTATTGATCTCTCTTACCTGCGCGAATTCGTGGATCGTCTTCTCCGCCATAATTAAATCGGTGATGTCTAAGTTAATACAAATACAGCCTATCGGCACATTGTTTGAATTTCTAATATACATTGTTGTAGAGCGGAGGACTCTTCCTGCTTTCGTTTGTGTTACATAATTATGTTTATCTCCCTCTCGATCCGTACCCCTGAGTACTTCCAAGCCAAGATTGGTTCCGGAATCTCCAACCTTTCTGCCTGTTACGTGTCCGTTTTCAATGGAAACAATAACACTGCCGACTTCTTCAAAATTCGATAAGTCCAGTAACACTACCTCACAGTTTTGTCCAAACTGATTTGCAATTCCTTTTATGATGCCTTGTAAAAGAGGCAACTCATCTTTAATGTTTTCCAAGGATCTGCTCCTCCTAAAGTTTATATTGATATTTTCAAACTATTTATAATTGATTATAATTAAAAATTTTTAGCTAATCAACAGAAAAAAAATTATTATACCTAATTTTTTTTCTGTTGATTGGTGATAGAGGTAAGATCAAAGACATAACTTCTATTTGAAACTCTGTAGTTTGGTAATTCGGGGATGTGAGAATCACAAAAAAGCACCTGCCCATTACTCAGCAGATGCCTTTTGCTTTACGAAGTTTTAGCCACGACAATAAAAAAATCTAGAATAAGCTCATCTGCTTCATTTTTTTACTCACCAACGCTCCTAGACATTATCATTGAGCAATTCTTCAAGCATCGTTTCTCCAGAATACAGCTTTGGCAACTTCATCATAACGTAGCGATTCAACCAGCGATTAAGTTCGTAACTTTTTACCTCGATTCCATCAAGCTTGTCCTGTTCCATGCTATGCTTAGCAGCCATTATCATCTCATTAACCTGACTGATAATACTTCGATCGCTTGTCGCGGCATATGAAACCTCGTGGCAGTTCTGTATATACTTTTCAATATTGACCTTATTCGCCCCATCTGCGGATAGGTTCTCAGCTATCGCTTGAACAACGATGTCATCAAATCGTTTGAAGTCATCCTTCCTGAGACCAAACAGAACAAAATTGTATCTTGTCTTATTATTCATCACCAGCACACATTTGCGACGGTTCCATAGAAACAGATGCGCATGCCACGAATAAAGCGGATTCGTATGTACTAACTTGTTTTCCGATATGTTGACGTTTAACTCCTCAGAAAGCTTTTTGGTGCATTGAATTGTAAGCATTATTTTTAATCTCCAGTTCAAATTTTAAACGTTCCGATCCCGATAAATGTTTTACTCCTATGAAAAAGCACCTGCCAAATTACTCGGCAGATGCCCTTCTTTACGCCTTACTTTCTATCCTTCAAATATAGCTTTACCACGCACTCCACATGATTCGTATGCGGAAACATATCCACCGGCTGCACCTCTACCGTCGCATAGCCGCCATCCTCAAGAATCCGAAGATCGCGGGCCAGCGTGGCCGGATTGCAGGACACATACACGACCCGCGCAGGCTTCATTGCCAGAATCGTAGCCAGAAGCCGCTCGTCACAGCCCTTGCGCGGCGGGTCCACCACGATCACATCCGCAGCGTTTCCTTCCTCATACCACTGCGGAATCACGGTTTCCGCCTCCCCGACAGCAAAGGTCACATTGTCCATGCCGTTCAACTCCGCATTCCGCTTCGCATCCTCGATCGCATCCGGAACAATCTCCACACCGAAGACCTGCTTCGCCTTCTGCGCAAGGAACAGTGATATTGTACCGATGCCGCAGTACGCATCAATTACATTCTCTTCCCCCGTCAGTGCCGCGTAGGCAAGCGCAGTGCTATAGAGGCGCTCCGTCTGCACAGGGTTAACCTGATAGAACGAGCGAGCGGAGATGGCGAATTTCACGTCACCAATCGTGTCATAAATGTATTCCTCACCCCACAGCACGCGGGTCGTCTCTCCAAAAATCACATTCGTCCGCTTCGTGTTAATGTTCTGTACGATGCTGGCGGTGCCGGGAACAGCCTGCGCGAGTTCTTCTACGAACGCATCCTTGTTCGGCAGATGTTCGCCGTTCGTGATGAGCACGATCATGATTTGTCCGGTCGCAAAGCCGATCTTGGTCACAACATGGCGGAGCTGGCCGCGGTGCGTTTCTTCATCATAGGCGCGCACACCGTGCTTATGTGCAATCTCCTTGACGCGCGCAATGACCTCATCGGTTTTTTCGTGCTGGATGAGACAGGCTTCCATGTTGATGATGTCATGCGAGCGCGCAGCATAAAACCCACCGATCAATCCGCCTTCTTCCTCGCCGATCGGCACCTGGGCCTTGTTTCGGTAGCGCCACGGATCAGCCATGCCGAGCGTAGGATGCACCGGCACGCCTTCAATCTTACCAATCCGCTTCAGGTTGTCCTCCACCAGCTTGCGCTTGAAGGCGAGCTGCGCCTCATAATCCATGTGCTGCAGCGTACAGCCGCCGCAGCGCTGGTAGATGGGACATGGTGGCGTGGTGCGGCTTGCGGCCGGCTCTATGATTTCTACAAGGCGTGCATAGCCGAACTGCTTTTTCAGCTTGGTCGCCTTGGCCATTATGCGTTCGTCCGGCAGCGCGCCTGGCACGAACAGTGTATATCCTTTATAGCGCGCAACCCCGTTGCCTTCATGTGTCAAATCTTCGATCACGACGTCCACCGTCTCGTTTTTTGCGAGCGGCAGATTGGCAGGTGTCAATGCGGCTGTGCGCTTGTTGGTACGTGATGTATTTGCCAAAATAGTTCACCTATATTTCCTTAATTTTATCGAATGAGCTGGATGTGCCGCGGCAGCGACGTAAATGTGCACGGCAGGCGGCTGCCCAGCTCGCCGTCCAGATTGATATCGACGCGCTTCGTCGAGGTGGCCTTTAACTGCTTCGTCTGGAAATAAAGAACGTCCGGGTGCTTGAGATGGTCACCCTTTAGGGCCATGGTAGCGATGCGGATAAACTCAGGCAGCGACGTTTTTCTAAGAATGATGCAGTCAAATAAGCCGTCATCGAGCTTGGCATTCGGTGCGAGCTTCTCAAATCCGCCGACCGAGTTGCTGTTGGCAATGAGAAACAGCATGATCTCTTCGTCAATCACCCGTCCGTCAATTTCCATCCGTACATGCATGGGCGAGAGAAAGGGCAGCTTTTCAATCCCTTTAATATAGTAGGCAAGCTGACCAAGCATTGTTTTTACTTTACTTGGCACTTCATAGGTCAGCGTGGTGAGAACTCCGCCGCCCGCAATATTGATAAAATACTTGTTATTGATTTTTCCAATGTCGATCGGGGACGGCTTGCCTTTTGCGATGACGCTGACGGCTTTCATAATCGACTTCGGCAGGCCGATGGCGCGGGCGAAATCGTTCGTCGTTCCTGCGGGAATGATGCCGAGCGCAGGCCGATAGCGCTGTTCCGCAATACCATTGATCACCTCATACACCGTTCCGTCACCGCCCGCAGCAATGACCAGATCGAACCGGTTCTCCACCGCCTTGCGGGCCGCAGCCGTAGCGTCTCCCTCTCCCTTGGTTGCATGGCACGAGGTTTCATAGCCGGCCTCTTCTAACACATCTAAAATATCAGGAATCCGCTTGCGGACTTCTTCGCGTCCGGCGGAGGGATTATAAATAAGCCGAGCTCGTTTCAACTTGTATCCATCCTATCCACTATTTTTCTATGCTTATCATACCTTCTTTTAAATCTTTTTAAAAGCATCGAGAAATTTAACCATGCGGTAGAGTAAACATGACCGCGGTCCCTTGGCCTTTGCGGCTGCGGATGTTCATCGTTCCGCCATGCATGGCAATGATTTTTTGGGAGACGGGCAGCCCTAAGCCCATCCCTACTTTTTTTGCGGAAAAGAACGGATTAAACGCTTGCGAAAGCGCATAGCCATCCATTCCTCTTCCATCATCAATAAAGCATACGGATACCGTCTCACTGCTGGTCTTTGTTTGAATGGTGATGGATATGGTTTTATTATCGCTAGATTCCATAGCGTTGCTAAAAAGAGAGAACATAACGCGCATGATTTGTTCCGTATCGACATGGAGCGGAAGTTTATTTGCATCAGGAGAGAGGTCAAGAATCACATTCGTATCCCTTAAGGTAAGTTGTTGTGTTACTGTATGACGACAAAATTCGTGTATGAGATGATTCATATATGTATATTGCTTTCGAGGGGTAAAGGGTCTTGAAAAAAGCAAGAAATCATGAATAAACTTATCCGCCCGGTCAAGTTCCGGCAGTAAAACATTCAAGACGATCTCTGCTTTGTCTTGCTCTGCTCCATCAGTCTCAAGAAAGTACTGCAGATATCCACGAACGGTTGTCAAAGGATTCCTTACTTCATGAGCCAGCTTCATGGCAATGTTTCCGAGCAAGGGTGGAACTTCCCTCGCTATTTCTTCCTTACATACGGATTCCTTCATATCGCCTCTCTCCCTTCTCTCACTTCGGTTATCTGCCTATACGGCATTACCGCTCATCAAAAAAGAATGTCCATTCAAACTGAAGTATCCCAGCTATTTTCTGCGCTACCGGTACGCTTGGTGTCCGCACGCCGTTTTCAATCTGTGTATAGTATGCTCGCTTGATATCGGCTCCCGCTGCAACCTGTTCCTGTGTATACCCTTTGCTTTCTCTTATTTCTACGAGCCATTTTCTTCGCTGCACAACCCCTTCGCCTCCTTTGTAGCAATCAGCAACTTTTTTCCTTAATTTTACTTTACGATGCATGGAAATACAATGATCTTTGCAACGTATTGCGACAAACATTTTTATGTAGCAATTTGCTACAGTATAATAAAGCAAAAAGCGAAGGAGGGGATTGTTGTGTTTGGCACCCGGTTAAAGGAGCTTCGTCAGCAGCGGCAGCTTACCCAGGAAGAGACTGCAAGGCTTCTTAACATTTCTCGCGGTACCTATGCCCACTATGAAATCGATAAACGCCAGCCCGACTTTGCCACACTACAGAAGCTGGCTGACTTTTTCGATGTATCAATTGATTATCTGCTTGGCCGCACCAATGAACCGGATCATCTCCCGCAATTCCTCCGCGATCCTTCCGTTGATATTTCTGCTTATGAAGGCTATCAGGATCTCTCACCGAAAGAACAGGAAATTGTCAAAGAGCAAGTGCGGCATACGATAAAAATAATAAAAGAACTAAAGGATAAAAAATAAGCAATCTCCCTTCGTTTTAGTAAGCACCAAAAAGCGAAGAGGATTGCTTATTTTAATGACAGAAACAAAATGTACGAACTACAGTGCGCGATCGAGAAGGTCCATGATATGCACAGCTTCCATCTGATCCTGCATACCGGCCCGGATGATTCCCTGCTTCATCTGAAGCAGGCAGCCTGGGTTGGAGGTGACGATCAGGTGTGCCTGGGTTTGCTCGACGTTTTTCATCTTGCCATCGAGAATGCGCATCGACATATCAAAGTTCGTAATGTTGTAGATGCCTGCCGAACCGCAGCAGCTGTCCGCATCGATCATCTCAATGTATTCGATACCCGGAATGCGGCGGATGAGCTGGCGCGGCTGATTGCGAATGCCCTGTCCGTGTGCCAAATGGCAGGAATCCTGATACGTAACGCGCATATTCATCTCTTTGGTAAAAGTGATCTCAGGCAATTCTGCGAGCAGTTCGTTGGCGTCTCGGCTTTTCGCTACAAAAGCCATCGCCCGCTCCTTCCATTCCGGATCATCATGGAACCAATGGTGGTATTCCTTAAGCGCGGCACCGCAGCCGCCGGCATTGTTGACGATGAAATCCACGCCCGCTTTTTCAAACGCCTCGATGTTGCGCTTCGCAAGCTCCACCGCACCATCCTTCTCCCCGGCATGGGCATGAAGTGCGCCGCAGCAGGCTTGATCCTCGACAAATACGACTTCACAGCCAGCCTTGGCCAGCACGCGAGCTGTCGCCTGATTCGTTTCGTAGAACATCACATCCATAATGCAGCCTTTGAACATCCCGATTTTGAGTGTGGCTGTCCCGTCTTGCGGCTGCATTACCTTTTCGCGCTTTTTGCGTTCGGCAGGCGAGGCGATCTTGTCTACGGCACGCTGCATTTCCGCCATCGGACGCGGCAGGATGTTAATTAGGCCCGTCTTCTGCGCCATCGTCTGCAGCCCCGCCGACTGTGCGGCCCAGAGCGCTGTTCCCATCTTATCGATACGCTCCGGATACGGAAAGACCTTATTGAAGATCACATCACGAATCCATGGCGCCTTCTTCTCTTCCTTCTTGCGGGTCTCGACAACCTCGCGTGCCGTCTCGACCAGACTGCCATACGGCACACCTGCCGGACAAGCGGTCTCACACGCTCGGCAGCCGAGACATAGATACATATTATCTTCGAATTCATGATCCACCTGCAGCGCATCCTGGGCGATGCCTTTCATTAAGGCGATACGGCCGCGCGGACTGGCGACTTCCTTTCCTGTCTGACGGTATGTCGGACAGGATGGAAGACAAAAGCCGCACTGCATACAGTTCATAATTTCATTCATGTCAAACTTGCTCGTTAAGGATGTATTCGTCGTCTCACAGGCCGGTGTTGTATTCTGCGGCTTAGTTGTGAGTGTGTTCATGTTTGCATCCGCACCCATTGCTTTGTACAACCACCCTTCTTCTTGCGTTTTTCGCAAAAATTTTACCCGGATTCATAATGCCGTGCGGATCGAACGCTTCTTTAATCCGCTTCATTAAATCCATGCCAACCGGACCTACCTTAAGATCGAGGTATCCGGCCTTTGCCAAGCCGACGCCATGCTCGCCCGTAATGGTACCGCCAAGCTTAATTGCGGCATGGAAAATCTCTTCAAATGCTTGTTCAACGCGGTGAATTTCTTCCTGATCCCGCTCATCCGTCAGGCAGGTCGGATGCAGGTTCCCATCCCCAGCATGTCCGAATGTGCAGATTTGCAGGCCGTATTTTTGGCTGATGATCTCAACCTGGTCCACCATCTCAGCCAAGTTGGCCCGTGGAACGGTCGCATCCTCTAGAATGGTCGTCGGCTTCACGCGTGCAAGCGCTGACAATGCGGAGCGCCGTGCTGCCATCAAGCTCGCACCCTCCTCAGCCGTCTGAGCGGTATGCACTTCAGTTGCCCCTTCTGCTCGGCAAATATCGGCAATCCGAGCCATATCATGCTCCACCTGCCACTCGGAGCCATCCTGTTCAATAATCAACATCGCCTTCATATCCAGCGGCAGACCGATCTTAGCAAAATCCTCGACGACAACCATTGTGGCTTGATCAAGGAATTCAAGCGTCGCCGGAATAATCTTGGCGGCGATAATACGCTGCACGGTGCGGGCCGCTGAGGTCAGATCATTGTAGTAGGCTACCATTGTCTGCTTTGCTGCCGGAAGCGGCACAAGCTTCGCCGTAATCTCTGTAATAACCGCAAGGGTGCCTTCCGAGCCGACGAGCAGCTTCGTTACATCATAGCCAGCTACGTCTTTCGCATTTTTGCCGCCTACACGCAGCACCTCTCCACCCGGAAGCACCGCCTCTAAGCCCATGATATAATCTTTGGTCACCCCGTATTTCAATCCGCGCATGCCCCCGGCACATTCGGCTACATTGCCGCCCATCGTAGAGATTTTCATGCTGCCAGGGTCCGGTGGATAGAAGAGACCGACAGCTTCCACTGCTTTGTGTACATCGGCCGTAATGACGCCGGGACCGAATGTCGCGGTCAGATTCTCTTGATCAACCTCTTTAAATGCATTCAAGCGATTCATATTCAATACAATACCGCCCTCAACCGGAACGGTTCCCCCACACAGATTCGTTCCCGAACCACGGGATACAATCGGAATCCGGTGCTGATTGGCGGCCTTCATAATCGCAGCTACTTCTTCTACGCTGGCCGGAATCATTACCGCATCCGGCATGGCTTGATACAGCGGCGTCGCGTCATACGAATATACATACAGCTCATTCGGCGAATCCAGAAAATAATCCTTGCCGACAATGCTGCGCAGTTCACTTTTAATACGTTGCTCCACAATTGTTCCTCCCTCTCTCAAAACAGCAGGTCATCAGATGAATTTTATTTAACTCTATCATACTTTTCAAAAAAACTGTAGAGTATATAAGAAAGCATATGCGGAGAGAGAATAAATAAGGAGAAAAGAGAACCATGAGCCTGATGAAAAAAAGCTACCAAATCGTAGCGGAAGATCTGCAGAAATTGATTGAAGAGGGGATTCTTACCCCCGGTGCACGCCTAAAGACCATCGATAAGCTCGCAGAACAATACGGTGTGGGCAAATCAACCATTCGGGAGGCACTAAGCCAGCTTAAAGCACGAGGCTTGATTGAGTCACGGCAGGGAGAAGGGACATTCGTGAAGAGCAGCGCGGTTACAGCGCTACAGCAGCTGCCTGTACTGACCGTAGGCAACCGTGAAGAGCTTGTTCATCTGCTGCAAGTCCGCAAAATTATCGAGACAGGCTGCGCCGAGATTGCAGCGATTGCCCATGATGAACAGGACGAAGCGGATCTAAAAGAAATCCTTACCAACATGGCGATTTCCGGAGACAATGAAGAGATGTCGAGAATTTATGATATCCAATTCCATATAGCGATTGCAAAAGCAAGCAAAAATCCATTTCTCAAAAATATGATGGACAGCATCTCAGAGGTGATGAACTATACGATCCGGGACAGCCGCAACCTGTGGCTGTACAGCAAGGACGGGTCTGCGAATCGCTTGTATCAGGAGCATTATGAAATATTCGAGGCCATCCGCAGCCGTGATCCTAAAAAAGCGCGCCGGATGCTAGAGAAGCATCTGAATCGCGTTGAGAAGGCGCTCGAAGCGAACCTTCTGCAATAATAGGAGGGCAGAAGGCGGCTTACTGCTCTTGGGGGCAGGATGCGGCGGTAAGCCACTCGGCGATGGAGTTCTCAATCCACTGTGCCACACGGGAGTCGGGAAGATAAGCGGCACCGTCATAACGATGTGCAATACCTCTGAGTCTTTCTGGTATCGCTTTTTCTGTATAATAACCCGGACTTACGAACAGAGGAACAACAAGCACCTGATTCTTCCTTGCCAGGACACGCGCACGCCGGGCCACTGTGTCCGGATGAATGGTTGCATACGAAGCACCCCTAAGCCCCAGCTCACGCCGCAGCTCAGCGCTAAGCTGGCCGAGCATACGCTGCCACCGCTCAGCAAATCCTGCTGTATCGCTGCCGTGTGCCACAAGAAGCAGCACTTCATCTTCCGGGTGCGTTGACAGCGCACGAATGCGGTCTCGAAGAATGTCATACACAAGCGGATGATCGTTCATTGGCCGCCCCCAGACAATGCGTGCCTGCGATGGGATCGGCTTCAGATCGGTCTCAATCGCAGCTGCTTCATCAAGGCCGAGCACATACCGAATTTCACTTAGGTGCGTACTACCATCTGATACGAACAGTGGTACGGCAAGAATCTCTTGCACGCCATCCGCTTCTAATCTGCGTATACCAGCTTCGATTGTCCGCTTCTCCACCTTATCCAAAAATACGGCTTCAAGCACTACATTCGTCTGTACCTGTGCAAGTAAACTGTCTACAGCATCGATCCACCTGCGGTTACGTGAGCCATGACTGATAATAAGTACTCCACGCTTCATCATATCCCTCCTCACTTTAAACCCATTATACCAGTATGAATTATAATATTAACAATAGCGCCTCCCTCTTTCGTTTTCAAACCAAAATCCCATAAAAAAAGAACCAACCCTGTATTGATACAAGATTGGCTCTCTCTTTGCTTTATAATTTTTCCAGCGCATCACGCAGCAGTTGATTAACTACACCCGGGTTGGCTTTCCCTTTGGATGCTTTCATAACCTGACCGACCAATGCGCCGATTGCTTTTTCCTTACCGGCTTTGAAGTCTTCTACCGCCTGCGGATTTCTAGCAACCACTTCATCCACCATTTGCTTAATGGCGCCTTCGTCACTGATCTGTACCAGCCCTTTTTCTTCGACGATTGTCTCCGGCGCTTTGCCCGTGTCTACCATCTCTTTGAATACTTTTTTCGCGATGCTGTTGCTGATGGTGCCTTTCTCAATCAGCGTAATCAATTGACCCAGACTATTCGGTGTTAGTTGAATGTCCTGCATCTCTTTTTCATTCGCATTCAAATACCCGATCAAATCACCCATCAACCAGTTGGATACCGATTTCGCATCGGCTCCTGTTTGTACCGTGGCATCAAAGAAATCGGACAGCTCCTTGGACATCGTAAGGACGCCCGCATCGTATTCCGGCAGGCTGTATTCCGACATATAGCGCGCTTTACGCGCATCCGGCAGTTCCGGAATGGTGGCGCGAATTTCCTCCACCCACTCGCGGTCGATTTTCAGCTTAATAAGATCCGGGTCCGGGAAGTACCGGTAATCATGCGCTTCTTCTTTGCTGCGCATGGACAGGGTACGGCCTTTGGCATCATCAAAGCGGCGCGTCTCCTGTATGACTTGTCCCCCATCACGCAGAATATCTGCCTGACGCACTTCTTCATATTCGAGTCCGCGCTGTACGTTACGGAATGAGTTAACGTTTTTCAGCTCCGCACGAATTCCGTATTCCTTCTGACCTACCGGACGAAGACTGATATTGGCGTCACAGCGCAGCGAGCCTTCTTCCATTTTCAGATCAGATATTTCACAATACTGCAGAATGGCCTTTAACTTCTCTAGAAAAATACGTCCTTCTTCCGGAGAGCGAAGATCCGGTTCCGACACGATCTCTAGCAGAGGCGTTCCCACGCGGTTGTAATCTACGAGGGTTGCATAGCCGCTCTCGGCATGCGTCAGCTTACCCGCATCCTCTTCGAGCTGAATCCGCGTAATGCCAATGCGCTTGGTCTCTGTGCCTACTTCAATTTCTACCCAGCCGTTTTTGCCGATCGCTTTATCAAGCTGAGAGATCTGGTAGGCTTTTGGCAGATCCGGATAGAAGTAGTTCTTCCGATCAAATACACTTTCTTCTACGATTTCACAGTTTAAGGCAAGCGCTGCTTTCATGGCGTATTCAGCTGCACGCTTATTCAATACAGGCAGAACCCCCGGGTGTCCAAGACAGATTGGACATGTATGAGTATTCGGCGGCGCTCCGAACTCGGTGGAGCAGCCGCAGAAGATTTTTGATTTCGTGGCAAGCTCGACGTGAACCTCAAGCCCGATGACGGTTTCGAATTGCATGGTTATTCCGTACCCCCTTACAGCTCAGGACGAGCCTTATGATAGTCTGTATGTTGCTCGTAGGCGTGCGCGACGCGCAGAATCGTGGATTCGTCGAACGCTTTCCCGATAATCTGCAGACCAATCGGCAGGCCGCTGCTCGCAAAGCCGCAAGGCACGCTAATAGCCGGAATACCGGCCAGATTCACCGGAATCGTGCAGATGTCTTCTAAATACATCGTCAGCGGGTCGTTCACTTTCTCGCCGATCTTAAACGCAGTGGTTGGCGCAGTCGGTCCGATGATGACATCGTATTTCTTGAACACTTCATCGAAGTCCTGCTTGATCAGCGTACGCACCTGCTGCGCTTTTTTATAATACGCATCATAATAGCCGGAGCTTAACGCATAGGTACCAAGCATGATGCGGCGCTTCACTTCAGCACCCAATCCCTGACTGCGCGTCTCCCGATACAGCTCAATAAGGTTCTCCGCGTTGTCAGCCCGTACACCGTAGCGCACACCGTCATAACGCGCCAGATTCGAAGACGCTTCGGAGGGCGCAAGAATGTAGTAGGTTGGCACCGCATACTCTGTATGCGGCAGCGTTACTTCCTCTACGATTGCTCCAAGACCTTCGAGCACCTTTAATGCCGCGTTTACTTTTTCTTTTACTTCCGCATCGATGCCCTCACCCATCAGCTCTTTCGGCACACCGATACGCAGTCCCTTCACCTCGCCACTCAAGGCAGAGATGTAGTCCGGGATCTCCACATCTGCAGAGGTGGAATCAAACGGATCGTGCGCAGCAATTCCCTGCAGCACATAGGCAGAATCCTCTACATTCTTCGTGATCGGACCAATCTGATCAAGCGAAGAGGCAAAAGCAACCAGACCAAAGCGGGATACGAGACCGTATGTCGGCTTCAGCCCTACCATACCGCAGTATGCCGCCGGTTGGCGAATGGAGCCTCCGGTATCGGAACCCAGGGCAAAGTAGACTTGTCCTGCTGCAACAGCCGCAGCCGAGCCGCCGCTTGAGCCGCCCGGTACGTAGTCTACATTCCACGGGTTGTATGTATTATGGAAGCCTGAATTCTCCGTCGAGCCGCCCATCGCGAACTCATCCATATTCAGCTTGCCGACCATGACGGACTGTGCTGCATGCAGACGATCCATCACGCTTGCGTTATAGATCGGATTGTAGTTGGCCAGAAGCTTGCTGGCGCACGTTGTGGTTACATTCTGTGTAACGATATTGTCTTTAATGCCTGCAGGCAGACCAAATAGCAATCCCTTCTCCTCACCCCGGGATTGCTGCTCATCTAATTCTTTAGCGCGTTTGCGCGCATTTTCCTCATCGAAAGAGATAAAAGCCTTTACCTTATCTTCTGTCTGCGCGATGCGTTCGAACGAAGCATGAACCAGATCGGTTACGGTCAGCTCACCTTTATCAAGCTCGGTATGTATATCCGTTAACTTCTTATCAAATAAAGACACCTCTAAATCCCCCTTCCTCTATTCCATGACAGCCGGCACTTTGAACTGCCCGTCTTCTTCATCCGGTGCATTGCGCAGCGCTTCTGCACGCTCAACTGACGGACGCACTTCATCATCGCGCATCACATTAGATACGTCGAGCACATGGCTGGTCGGAGGGACTTCACCCGTGTCCAATTCGTTCAATTTACCTGCGAATTCAAGAATGCTATTCAACTGTTCTGTATATTTCACCGCTTCCTCCTCGGTAAGGTTTAAGCGGGCGAGCTTCGCTACATATTCCACTTCATTACGCGAAATTGCGCTCATGGTTCCACCTCCTGGTTCTCCTGGCTTTCTGCCGCCTTGACACGCTCGTTACGAGGCGGACACACCTAGATAAAATCATATCAAAGAAAGCATACAGCCGCAACTGAACGGCCTTGCTTCCTTTTGTCATCTCAGCTATATGAAAACCCTGTTCTTGATTTAGAATATTAAGAAATTAGATACAAATAGAAATTACTAATATAGATAAGATAAAAACCTGCCGATATATAATGATATACTACTAGGCCAAAAGGTCCGATAAGAAAGGTGAGTCTTGCATCCAATGAAATTTCGCAGCATCAAATCGCGTACCCTCGTGTCCTTGCTTCCCACGTTTATCGTCGTTCTCTTGTTCATCACATTGTTCACGTATTTCTATGGCACCGCGCTAATGAGTCGACAGATTGAAGATAAGATGAATGAGCAGCTAAAAAGCCTTAGCTACTCCATTGAGAAAAATCTAGTCGAGCAAAAGAAAATCCCGGAAGTACTTGCTCGCGGTCTGGAACTCTCGTCTTCCTCCTTAACTAAAACGCAATATGAAGCCATACTGAAAAACACACTGAACGCAAACGATGGCACATTTGCTGCCGGTATTTTTTTCGAACCTTATAAACACAGCCAAGATATGAAGTACTTCTCCATGTATGCTTTCCATAAAGAAGGCAAGATTGAAGTGACAGATGAGTTCAATGACCCGACATATGATTATCCAAATAAAGATTGGTATAAATTAGGTAAAGAAAGCAGGCAAACCGCTGTCTACACCGACCCATATCTCGATCCTGTCACCAATGTCTCGATGGTCACTGTAAGCGTTCCCTTTTACAGTACAAGCCGCGAATTCCTTGGCGTGATGACATGCGATATCGATCTGTCCAGCCTGCAGAAGTTCGTCGGCCAGACGAAGGTAGGTGAAACAGGGCATGCCTTCCTCCTCGATGACAAAGGAACATATCTCGTAGATGAAGATACGAGTAAAGTTATGAAGATGAATATCAAGGATGATGCTAACCCTTCACTCGCTCAAGTGTCTTCGCTTCTAAAAACGGAGAAGAAAGGTATGGTTACATACAAAGATGAGCAAGGCATGAATCGGGTCTATTATATGAAGATTCCAGAGAACGCCTGGACACTCGCGCTTGTCATCCCAGAACGTGAAATGTTCGCTCCCATTCAATCTCTTGTCAACGCGCTCATCGTGGCGGCTGTTATTTCTCTTGCGGTAGCCATCGTAATTATCCTGCTGTACAGCCGCTATATTACCGGAAGCATTACACGCGTCAACGAGCTATCAGCCTCGATGTCTGCCGGAGATTTCACGCATCATATTCCGGTTCAGTCAAGAGATGAGTTCGGCCAGATGTTCCATAATTTCAATTCCTTAAATGACACGCTGCGGGGTACACTTGGCCAGATTGCTTCCCATACCCACCAGGTCGCCTCTACGTCCGAGCAATTGACCGCAGGTTCCGAGCAGACGAGCAAGGCAGCGGAACAGATTACCGAATCTATGGTAGAAGTCGCAAGCGGAACCGACCAACAAGCATCTATTGTCGAGGATACGAGATATGTCGTAGCCGAAATTACAGAGGATATAGACCGAATTGCTGAAGGTGTAGAAAAAGTGAATGAACGCTCTATGGTCACTGCCGAAAAAGCGGAGAATGGCAACCGCAACGCCAAAGAAGTTACCGAGCAGATGAATCATATCTACCAGCGAGTCGAAACATTGGCGCAGGCGGTACATTCACTTGGGAAAAAGTCGGAGGAAATCGATCACATTGTCGCTCTTATTACCACTATCTCTGAGCAGACGAATCTGCTGGCACTGAATGCGGCGATTGAAGCAGCCAGAGCGGGCGAACACGGCAGAGGCTTCTCGGTCGTGGCCGATGAAGTACGCAAACTAGCAGAACAGTCCTCCCAATCGGCACACCAAATCAGCGGCCTTATCTCTCAAATCCAGCATGAGATGCGAAGTGCGGTCGAAGTTATGAACGAAACCAATACGGAAGTGAAGCAAGGCATCGCTATGGTAGACAGTGCCTCGGATTCTTTCGAAGATATACTCCAAGCAGCGGAGGAAGTCTTCGCGCATGTAAAAGATGTTACGAGCACCGTTAAACAGATGGATGGAAAGAAAAATAAAATGACAGCGGCCGTCAATCGAATCGCCCACATCTCAGAACAAACGGCGGAATTAACGCAAGAGGTCGCAGCATCAGCCGAAGAACAAAACGCTTCAATGGAAGAAATCGCCTCTGCGTCCCTCACACTTACAAAGATGGCCGAAGAACTGCATGATGTTATGAACAAATTCAAGGTATAACAATGAAAAAAGGGAGGACAGGCAATCATGCCGTCTTCCCCTTTTCTTATTTCCCCAGCAGCGGATGCCTGTTATCGTTACCGGCCCTGCGTCTGCACAGCCGTTTCTTTCCCTGCCTTCTTTTGCAGCGCAAGATGCGTAATGAATTCAAAGATGACATTGGAGGCAGCATTCGCGGTAATTTGTGCATGGTCAAAGGACGGCAGCACCTCTACCAAGTCAAAAGCAACAAAGTTCAAGCCTTCCAATCCTCGCACCAACTGCAGCGCTTCCGTTGTGGTTGCCCCGGCTACTTCAGGCGTACCGGTTCCCGGCGCATATGCCGGGTCGATAAAATCAATATCAAAAGATAAAAAGAGCGGGCCGTCGCCAACACGGCTGCGGATACGTTCGATAACAGCCGGAATCCCCATCTCCTGCAGTTCATGCATCTCAACTACATCAAAACCCATCTTACGCGCATCATCCAAATCGGCCGGCTCATACAATCCACCGCGCATCCCCACTTGAATGCTGCGGCTTGTATCAAGCAGACCTTCTTCATATGCGCGCCGGAATGGAGTGCCATGATTATACTTCTGTCCGAAGTACGAATCCCATGTATCGCTATGCGCATCGAAGTGAACAAGTCCAACCGGTCCGTATTTCTTCGCCACCGCTCGCAGTTCCGCAAGCGTGATAGAATGGTCGCCGCCAATCGTAATAGGCACAACGCCTTTTTCCAAAATCGGCTGCAATCCTTCTTCTATTTTTTGATATGATTCCTGAATGTATCCAGGAACAACAGGCACGTCACCATAATCAACACCGGATAAATAATCGAATACATTAATTTTGCGTACTGGATTGTACGGCCGAAGCAGAATAGAGAAATCACGAACCGCTCCCGGACCAAAACGCGCGCCGACGCGGAATGAAGCCGCCGTATCAAACGGTGCTCCTAAAACGACAAAGTCTACATCTTCTGTTGTCTGAACATGAGGCAGGCGCATAAATGTACGCACGCCGCAAAAGCGTGGGGATTCAAACGAGTCCACCGGTTGATATTTTTTTGTCATGGTGCATTCCTCCAATTTTCTCCCGAATTTTTTCTTCTCAGCCATTTATCAAAGCAATAATCATGCCAATAAATTCAGGAGAATTCTGTACTAAAAAGGGACGGAACGGGACAACCATACAAAAATCAACCTACTATTTGATTCATTTTTGAATTAAACATACTATTCATCCGAGTTTCTACTTTTTTTCCGATACTTTTGTAGCCGGCGCACAACAGAAGGCTGGCTAATTCCTAGATGCTTTGCCATTTCATGCGTTGTTTTGTACTTTCGGTATGCCTTCATCATTACCTGCTCTTCCACACGATCAAGAATGTCCTTTAACGTACCTGTATGCGTAAGCCTAGAAGATTCGACAGCTTCAGCATCTCCGCGCAGCGATTCAGGAAGATGGTGCAGGGAAATTACCGCCTCATCCGTCGTCACCACAAGTCTCTCTATCACATTTTCCACTTCACGTACATTGCCCGGCCAATCATAGCGCAAAAAAGCGTCTACCGCCGATTCATCCAACCGTTTGGTTATGCCGTATTTCTCAGCAAACTGCTTACTAAAGATGCGGATGAGCGGCAGGATATCCTCCCGCCTTTCACGGAGCGAAGGCACCTCAATCGGCACAACATTTAAGCGAAAATATAAATCCTGACGAAACTTCCCCTCGCGCACCATTTCCGCTAAATCCCTGTTTGTTGCAGCAATCAGCCGAAAGTCTACCACCTTTGCTTTTGTACCACCAACCGGTGTAATCTGTTTTTCCTGAATAACCTTAAGCAGCTTGGCCTGAAGGGCAAGGGGCATCTCACCAATCTCATCAAGAAATAACGTGCCTTTATCAGCCAGCTCAATGATTCCCGGTTTGCCGCCCTTACTTGCACCCGTAAAGGAGCCGGAGGTATAGCCGAAAAGTTCGGATTCAAGCAGCCCTTCCGGAATAGCACCGCAGTTAATTTCAATGAACGAACGGGCTTTTCTTTTGCTTTTTCGATGAATCGCTTTTGCTATTACATTTTTCCCCACACCTGATTCTCCAAGCAGAAGAACGGTTGTATCCACTTTCGCAACACGGCTCAGCAGTGCCATTACCTTCTGCATGTGCGGGCTTTCCGCTATAAAACCTGGGATGCGCGTTTCTTTCTCGCGCAGCTCCTCTAGCTCACTTTCATAGCGTTTCACCTGCTCTGTGAGCAATTCGTACTTCTCCTTCAGTGCCATAATTTCAGTCATATCAGTGGAATAGCTAATGACTCTTATGATTTGCTTTTTTTGATTAAACACCGGGTACGCTGTCGCCATGACGACTCGTCCTGTGGGAGTATGCTGAATAATCTCCTGCTTTGTTTTTTGTGCAAGCACACGCATTGTAACAGAGGGGTGGAAAATCTGTTTTTCTTCTAATTCAGCAACGTTTTTCCCACAAAGTTCTTCCGGTTCTACCCCATAGATCTCTTTGCAGTTGTTGCTTACACGAAGCACACGACCTTCCCCATTCGTTACCACAATGTTATCTTTGGAGGTTTCGACGATCGCCTCTAGCTCCTGTAAAGCCTCCTCTATGTTTACTTCCGGCTTTTTCATGGTGAACCTCCTCTCCTAAAACGATACAAAATTGAATCATCATCACCATTTTTATTCAAAAATGAATCAAATTGCAAGTACATCCTTATAAATTCTCACTATTTTTTTGGCATCACTCTTGCAGTTGCAAGATAGTTAAGAAAAGTAAAACATTATGCCGTATAATGTTTTCAATTGGAGGGATGGTATGCATACAGTCGACGTTATTATTATGGTTATTTATTTTCTTGTGTTAATCTTTGTCGGCTTCATCGGAGCAAAAAGAGCCAAAACATCAGAAGATTATATCGTGGCCGGTCGTAATCTGGGCTTCACGATGTATCTGGCTTGCCTGGCCGCTGTTATTCTCGGTGGAGCTTCTACGATTGGAACGACAAGGCTTGGCTACCAGTACGGGGTCTCTGGTATCTGGCTTGTCTTTATGCTTGGTATCGGAATTGTCGGGCTTGGCCTATTTCTGGTTAAGAAAATTTATCACCTAAAAATATTAACCATCAGCGAATTGCTCGAACTGCGATTTAACGCCCATACAAGACTTATTAGTGCGGCTGTCACCGCATTGTATACGATTATGGTTACCGTAACCCAGGTTATCGGAATGGGAACGATTCTAAATGTTCTTGTAGGATGGGATTTAACCTTCTCTATGGTCATCGGCGGCGGCATTGTGCTGTTCTACACGCTGCTTGGCGGTATGTGGTCGGTTACAATGACCGATATTGTACAATTTATTGTTATGACCATCGGTATTTTTCTCATTATGCTTCCGCTTAGCATTTCAAACGCAGGCGGCTGGAGCAATCTACAACAATCGCTGCCCGCTTCTTACTTTGATTTTTCAAGCATTGGCTGGAGTTCGATTCTGTCTTACTTCCTGCTGTTTTGTCTCGGAATGGTGATTGCCCAGGACGTGTGGCAGCGGGTGTTTACAGCGAGAAACCTGCAAATCGCACGCACAGGAACGATCGGAGCTGGCGTGTACAGCTTCTTTTACGCTTTGGCTGTCAGCATTATCGGCATGTGCGCGTTTATCATCCTTCCGGATTTGAAGGACCCGCAAAACGCCTTTGCCGAGATGGCTATAACCATATTGCCGACCGGCCTGCTAGGACTTGTACTGGCGAGTGTAGTGTCAGCTCTGATGTCTACCGCTTCTGGAACGTTGCTCGCCTCTTCTACGCTCATTGTAAATGATATTATCAAGCGCTTTTCCAAAAACGAAATGAGCGAGGCCCGCTTTCTGCTGACATCACGTATTACTACACTGATTATCGGTCTTATCGTTATTGTTTGCGCTATCTGGATTCAGGATGTACTTGTCGCGCTAGATGTGGCCTATGCTGTGCTTTCCGGTTCAGTGTTTCTCCCGATTGTTTTGGGCCTGTTCTGGAAACGAGCCACTGCAAAGGCAGCGTTCTACTCCATTCTTATTAGCGCCATCGTTACTCTTACCGGATTGGCGATGGAAGGGATCACCTCTACGAATCCAATTCTTTATGGACTGGCGTCAAGCCTGATCTCCATCGTGCTCATTTCTTATCTGGATTCATCAAAAGGCTTGCCACAATCAGAGCGATCCGAGGATAAAGTCGGATAACTCGATCCAGACTTTTCTACATGATATGGAAGAAGGGCTGACTCAATAATACGAGCCAGCCCTTCTCTTCCGTTTATTTGTTTACCCACTCAAGAAATGTCTTCTCATCAATCACCTGGATGCCGAGTTCATTCGCCTTGGCAAGCTTGGAGCCAGCCGCTTCACCTGCAACGACAAGATCCGTTTTCTTGCTGACGCTGCCGGATACTTTGCCGCCGTGCGCCTCGATCAACTGCTGGGCTTCCTTACGCGTGATTTCTTCTAGCGTTCCAGTCAGCACGACCGTCTTGCCGGAGAATGGAGAATCCATGTCTACATCTTCGATCCGCAGACCTTTGTATTCCATATTCACACCGGCCTCACGCAGACGGTTCAACGTCTCTGTCACTTCAGGCTTATCGAAATACTTGACTACGCTCTCCGCAATCTTCGTACCAATCTCATGAATGGAGACAATCTCTTCCTCTGTTCCCTGCCGCAGCGCATCCATTGTACCGAAGTGTTGGGCCAGCAGACGAGCCGCTTTCTCGCCGACAAACCGAATGCCAAGTCCGAACAACAGGCGCTCAAGCGAATTGTTCTTGCTCTGCTCAATTGCCTTAAGCATATTATCGACCGATTTCTCGCCCATGCGCTCAAGGGCAAGCAATTGCTCCCGTTCCAAATAGTAAAGGTCAGCCACGCTGTGAATCAGGTCATGCTCGAACAGTTGGGTTATAACCTTCTCACCCACACCATCAATATTCATTGCATTACGTGAAACAAAATGAATAATACCCTCGCGAATCTGTGCCGGACACTGCGGATTGATGCAGCGAAGGGCCACTTCTTCTTCGAGACGTACCAATTCACTGGCACAAGCGGGGCAATGTGTCGGCATATGGTACGGCTGTTCTTCCCCTGTCCGCATTTCCTCTTTTACCGCTACGATTTCCGGGATGATGTCGCCCGCCTTCTTGACCACGACATGGTCACCGATCATGATGCCCTTCTCGCGGATGATGTCTTCATTATGCAAGGATGCACGCTGTACGGTCGTACCAGCCAGGCTAACCGGATCAAGAATTGCGGTTGGCGTCACCGCCCCGGTACGGCCTACCGTAACCTCAATTCCACGCAGAACCGTGACCGACTCTTCGGCCGGAAACTTATAGGCAATCGCCCACCGTGGACTTTTTGCTGTAAAACCTAATTCTTCTTGATAGCCAAGGCGATCCACCTTAACGACAATCCCGTCAATATCATAGGCAAGCTCGCTTCTTCGGTCCTGCCAGCCGACAACGAAGGCAATCACTTCATCGATCCCTTCGCAGATGCGGCGCTCCGGATTTATTTTGAAGTTCAACTCTTCAAGCATCTCCAGCGCGCCGCTATGCGTATCCACCGGCAATACATCTTCGCCTACCATGGAGTACAGAAACGTATCAAGCTGACGTGAGGCCGCAATTTTCGGGTCTAATTGACGTAAGGAACCTGCTGCGGCGTTGCGCGGATTGGCAAACAACGCCTCTTCACGCTCCGCCCGCTCTTTATTTAAGCGTTCAAACGCGCGGCGTGGCATGAACGCTTCCCCGCGAACTTCAATGGTAAGCGGCTTCTTGAGTGTAACCGGGAGCGAACGAATCGTGCGCAGGTTCTGTGTAATCTCTTCACCGACGCGCCCATCTCCCCGGGTAGCCCCCCGCACCAGTCGTCCGTTTTCATAGCGAAGCGAGATGGCCAGCCCATCGATTTTCAGCTCACACATGTAGCGAATTGGCCCTTCTACACCAAGTCCTTGCTTTACTCGGCGATCAAAGTCTCGCAATCCCTGCTCATCGAACGCATTGCCAAGACTGAGCATCGGGATAGAGTGTTCCACTTTCCTAAATGACTCAAGTGGTGTTCCACCCACCCGCTGCGTGGGAGAATCCGGGGTAAGCAGCTCAGGGAACTCGCCCTCAAGCTGAATCAGCTCCTGCATCAGTCTGTCATAGTCATGATCGGAAATTTGCGGTTCGTCTTTCACATGGTACAAGTAATTGTGCCGCTCAATGATTTCCCGCAGCTCCTCTACCCGCTGAATAGCTTCATTTCGATCCATCCTTGTCCCTCGCTTACCTCAAATTTATACTTTCTCGATCGGCGCAAACTTAGCTAATAGCTTCTTTAGGCCTGTTGGATTCGGAAAGGCGATGGTCAGCTCGAGATCCTGGCCGCTGCCCTTTGTCGAGACGACTGTACCTATCCCCCACTTGCCATGCTGTACCTTATCTCCTGCCTTCCAATCTACCGCCTCTGTACTGCGCGCTATACCACCTGCCGCCTGTGTACGCATCGGTACGACACCGCTGCGCGGCGCCTGCGGCTGTGTGCTGGAGTTGTTGTCCATACGCATGGTACGGGCTGCAAGCCGCTGCTGTACGGTGCCTTCCGGCTGGATCAAATGCTCCGGAATTTCTTCGATGAAGCGGGAAGCCGAGTTCATCTTCGTCTGACCGTACAAGGTGCGCATCAGCGCACGTGTTAAGAATAGTTCTTCCTCGGCACGCGTGATTCCTACATACGCAAGACGGCGTTCCTCCTCCATCTCGACTTCTTCAAGCAGTGCGCGCGAATGAGGAAAAATCCCCTCTTCCATTCCGACGAGGAACACCATCGGGAATTCCAGCCCTTTTGCGCTGTGCAGCGTCATCAAAGCCACCGAATTGCCTCGGTCTTCCTCCGATTCATCCAACTTATCAATATCGGCCACCAATGCAAGGTCAGTAAGAAAGGCTACTAATGTCTTGTCTTCACTCGCTCGCTCGAACTCCATCGTTACCGATAAAAACTCTTCAATATTCTCAATGCGACTGCGGGCTTCAAGTGTCCCTTCACGCCGCAATTCCTCGCGGTATTCCGTACGCTTTAGCACCTCTTCCGCAAGTTCTGTTACTCCAAGGTATTCCTGCATGCTTTCTAACTCAGCAATCATACGTGCGAACTTCACGATCGCGTCAGTAAAGCGGGCAGAGAGTCCGATCTGATCCGCTTCCTGGATCGCCCTATACATCGAAATCCCCTGCTGAGCCGCATATGTCGCGATTTTTTCCACGGTTCCCGCACCAATGCCACGCTTCGGTACATTAATAATCCGGGTTAGGCTCAAGTCATCGTCCGGATTGGAGATGAGGCGCAGATACGCCAGCATGTCTTTAATCTCCTTACGGTCATAGAACTTCGTACCACCGACAATGTTGTACGGAATGCCTGACTTGACGAATACTTCCTCTATAACACGGGACTGTGCGTTCGTGCGGTATAGAATCGCAATCTCACGGTAGCTGCGTCCGGCCTGTATCGCTTTTTGAATCTGGTCTACAACGTAATATGCCTCGGAATGCTCGCTGTCTGCCGTATAGTAGCGGATGATGGCACCCTCATCATTATCGGTCCACAGGTTTTTTGGCTTGCGTCCCGCATTGTTGCTGATGACCTTGTTGGCCGCTTCCAGAATTTTTTTGGTGGAGCGATAGTTCTGCTCCAGCAAGATGGTTCGTGCGTTCGGATAGTCCTTTTCAAAGTTGAGGATGTTCGTAATATCCGCGCCGCGCCAGCGGTAGATGGATTGATCCGAGTCACCGACCACGCAGATATTTTTGTGGCCGGCCGCCAGCTTTTTAACCAACATGTACTGTGCACGGTTCGTATCCTGGTACTCATCCACATGCACATAACGGAATTTTTTCTGATAGAAGGCCAGTACTTCCGGTTCATCCTCAAATAGCTGAATCGTCTTCATGATCAGATCATCAAAATCAAGCGAATTGTTGCTCTTCAGCTTCTTCTGATAGAGGGTATATACCTTCTGAGCGACCTGCTCAATCGGCCCAAGGATCATATTGCCGTATTGTTCAGGCGTTTTTAATTCGTTTTTTGCATTGCTGATGAAGCCTAGCACTGCGCGCGGATCGTATTTTTTGGGGTCGATGTTCAACTCTTTTAAACATTGCTTCACAACGGAGATCTGATCACCGGAGTCAAGAATGGTAAAGTTGCGGCTGTAGCCAATCCGGTCAATGTCCCGGCGCAAAATGCGCACGCACATGGAGTGGAACGTTGAAATCCAGATATCCTCGGCGTCGGGGCCGGTAATCATTGAGATCCGGTCCTTCATCTCACGAGCAGCTTTATTCGTAAAAGTAATGGCCAAAATGCTCCATGGCGCTACTTTCTTCTCATCTAATAAATACGCGATCCGCTGTGTCAGCACCCGCGTCTTTCCGCTTCCCGCACCCGCCAAAATCAAAAGCGGGCCGTCCGTCGCCAATACGGCTTCCTTCTGCTGTGGGTTCAATCCCTTCAGCGCATCTTCCCTATTTATAAACAAGGCGGATCACTCCTTTCCCATACAAGCATTACCTTGTCATTATAGCAAACATTCATTCCTATTTGGCTGCAGATTTCTTCTCCAAATTCCGACGTGCCTATCGCTCTGTTGACTTGACTGCCTCCACGGTAACCAGCGCCTGAGCAAGATCCTCATACACGATATTGCCGACAACGACCGTGTCCGCGTACTTCGCCATTTCCTTCGCCTGCTCCACGCTGCGGATGCCGCCACCGTAGAAGATGCGGCTGTTATGTACGACCTTCTGGGCTGCCTGCACAAGCTTTGGATCGCCATATATGCCGCTGTATTCGATATAAAGAATCGGAAGCTTTAACATCTGATCCGCTAAGCGGGCATACGCCTTCATCTTCTCTTCTTCAAGGTCGGAGCGGCTCTCTGTCAGCTTCGCCACCGTCGAGTCTTTATTTCCCACTACGTATCCTTCCACAAATACCTCGTCCCACTTAATAAATGGGCCGTGCTCTTGTAAGCCCTTCATATGCGCGTTAAAAATCCATTCAGGGTTCTGTGCATTCAGTACAAGTGGAATAAAATATGCATCAAATCCCGGTACAATCGCATCCACATGGGATACTTCCAATACGCACGGTACCACATACCGGCGAATCCGGCTTAAAAGATCAATCGTATTATCAAACGTCACATTTGTCGTGCCGCCGACAATTACCGCATCTGTGCCAGACTCGCAGATGGCTTCGAGCGCCGCGTCATCAATCTCCTTATCCGGGTCTAACTTAAACACATGCCGCCATTCCGCTATATTCATCGCATACATCCTTTCTCTCCAAATAAAAAATAACACTTTTATTTATCAATACCAACAAGTGTAAGGAAATATAAAACACCTGTCTTCCAGTCTTGCCTGAAAAACAGGTGTGTATCGCTTTCTATGCTTTTTCTTTGTCGCTCATCCGATCAAGCGCAGCCATATAGCCGCCGTTTCCGTAGTTCAGGCAGCGCTTCACACGTGAGATGGTCGCCGTGCTTGCGCCCGTTTCTTCTTCAATCTGGCTGTATGTCTGCTTATCACGCAGCATACGCGCTACTTCCAAACGCTGCGCCATTGATTTCATCTCGTTGACCGTACATAAATCATCAAAGAATAAATAACAATCTTCCATCGAATCCAGCGAAAGAATCGCTTCAAAAAGCTGTTCTAGCTCTTTGCCCTTGATCTTATCTAACTGCACCGACTTCCCCTCCGTTCTCGGCACACTACTCTTTAAGCAAGTACCGCTTTACATTATTTAAGAAGTAAAGCATGCGCTATTTTTATAATATGAAATTCGGTGAAGTTTGACAAGGAAAACGTTTTCTACTACAAAGCTACTTAAACGTTAGATGGTCAGCAAACGTTGGTGTCGTAGGCACAATGTTTACCCATGTCGTACCACGATAGAATGGCACCTCTTCTCCATTCTGATATACGCGGATCATCCCTTCCTTACGCTCCCATGTAACAGCAAGCGCCTGTCCATGCTGAAAAAGGTATCCTTTGCCCGGACCCATCGTATCAATCTCCAAGCGGCCCTCGCTATCAAGCGTTCTGTGGCGGGCAGCAATGACCAATACATTCGTTGCAGTAAGCTGCTTACCGCTCTCCTTGTCCATATGCGGCTTGTCTGCCGTAAAACGCTTATACAGCTTCGTCTCCGAATCATATTCATAGCCTGCCGTATTCCGCTTTGAATAATTGATGCTGACTTTTGTTCCTGGCTCCCCCTGTACTTCTTCACCTTCTTGCTTGAAACGAATTACAGGGATTTCACCGCCGACTGCATAGCCTTTTTCTGCAGCACCTTTACGCAGCTTCTCAATACTCGTGTACAGATTATGCGGTGCTTTCCGCGACTTATCACGCCAGTATGCTTTTGGATAGGCATAAATCTCATCAAGGTCAGCATAATCACCCTTGCGAATGATGCTTAAGGCGGCTACGCTCCCACCTGCATGGGAGAAAATCGCATCAAAGCCTTGTCCGATCTCGATATTATACGGACGAATGCTTCGAACCGGACCAACCACCTCAGGCGCCTGACTTTGATAGAATGCCATAAACCGTGTAATCAGACCCTCCTCCAGCATTTCATATACGACATCCGCTTTATCCAAACCGGATTGAGGCCGTGCTTTGGAATGATTATTGACCATGACCATCACAACCCGGTCAGTGCTCTCCTTATCCACCGGAAGCCCCGTAAGTGGGGCCGTAATAACCGGCGCCTGATTCTGCGTTTTCTGTACTGGCACAGCCTCCTCCCCTCCAGCAGGAGCAGGTTCGGGTGCTGCTTGCTTACCACATCCAACCGCAGTCACCGAAAGTGCCGCAGCCAGCAGAACGGCTGCCATTTTTTTGTATCTCATACTTTTCCCTCACTCTCGTACTCTCTTTGTTTGCGAAAAAAACCGCCTTCCTATTTATTATGTCGGAAGACGGCCTATCATACTCTATAGTAATCGACTTTTCTTTCTTACTACTCTATTACTTTTTTTGTAATTATGACAGCTTAGTGTCCGCCCAAGTACGCCATCTTCACCTGATCGCTAGCATTGAGCTCTTCCGATGTACCGGAAAGCACGACGCGACCTGTCTCAATAACATACGCCCGATCGGCGATAGAAAGCGCCATGTTGGCATTTTGTTCAACAAGCAGAATCGTTGTGCCTGTCTGATTGATCTCTTCGATAATGCGGAAGATGGTTTTGACAAGCAGCGGTGCAAGACCCATCGAAGGCTCATCCAGCAGCAACAGCTTCGGCCGTGCCATCAATGCCCTCCCCATCGCCAGCATCTGCTGCTCCCCGCCTGATAATGTCCCGGACAACTGCTTACGCCGCTCAAGCAGACGTGGAAACAATTCATACACCTTCTCAAAATCTTGGCGGATGCCGTCTTTGTCGCGTCGAAGAAACGCACCCAGCTCCAGGTTTTCCTCTACTGTCATATTGGCGAATACACGTCGTCCTTCCGGCACATGCGAAATCCCCTGTTTTACAATCGCCTGAGCCGCTTTGCCTGCAATGGATTGGCCTAAATAATTGATGCTGCCCTGCTTTGGTTTAAGCAAACCGGAGATTGCTTTGAGCAGCGTGCTCTTACCCGCACCGTTTGCCCCAATGAGGGTAACGATCTCGCCTTGATTGATTTCAAGCGATACACCTTTCAACGCTTGGATATTGCCATAATATACGTTAATCTCATCTACTTTTAACATCAGGAGACCTCCTCGCCGAGATACGCTTCAATAACTTTCGGGTTGTTTCTAATCTCTTCCGGCGCTCCCTGTGCGATCAACTGCCCGTGGTCAAGCACGTAAATCCGCTCACACACACCCATAACCAGCGGCATATCATGCTCGATAAGCAGAATGGTCAGATTAAACTCTTTACGAATAAATGCAATCAGCTCCATCAATTCATGCGTCTCCTGCGGATTCATACCAGCCGCCGGTTCATCGAGCAGCAAAAGCTTCGGATGCGCCGCCAGTGCACGCGCAATCTCCAATCTGCGCTGCTGTCCATATGGAAGGTTTTTCGCCATTTCATGCTTGAGACCATCTAGCTTAAAGATTTTTAGAAACTCTATCGCCTTCTCTTCCATTTCTTTTTCTCCCGAGAAATGAGAGGGAAGCCGAAGGATCGAGCTTAAAATCGTATGCTTAGAAATGGAATGATACGCAACCTTTACATTATCAAGGACCGATAGTTCTCCGAACAGGCGAATATTCTGAAACGTACGGCTAATGCCCTTGCGTGTAATCTGATATGGGGCGCAGCCGTTCAGCCGTTCACCATTAAGCATGATCTGTCCTTCTGTCGGCACGTATACACCTGTGAGCAGGTTAAAGAATGTCGTCTTGCCTGCGCCGTTCGGTCCGATGAGTCCGATCAGCTCACCCGGGTATAGTTCAGCATTGACGCTTGATACAGCTTTCAATCCGCCGAACTGAATGCCAACGCCGTCTACTTTAAGCAGCGGTGTGTTTGCCATCCGACTCTCCTCCTTCCATGCCCTTGCGCTTCTTGGTGAAGAACTGCGTAATCTCCTTGGTTCCCATTAATCCCTGCGGACGGTACAGCATCATAATGATCAGCACCAGACTATAGATAATCATCCGCGTCTCAGGATAATCCTGCAGGAACGTCGAGATAATGGTCAAAAGAATGGCCGAGATGACGGCGCCTGACATACTTCCCAATCCACCCAATACGACGAAGATAAGGATATCGAACGATTTTAAGAAACCGAAGTTCGTCGGCTGAATAATATAGAAGTTGTGGGCATACAAACCGCCCGCAACTCCTGCAAAAAACGAACCGAGGGCAAAAGCCATAACTTTATAATACGTTGTATTGATTCCCATAGCGTCAGCTGCAATCTCATTCTCTCGAACAGAAATACATGCGCGGCCATGAGTCGAATTCGTAAAGTTCACAATGACAATAATTGTAATGAGCATGCAGACAAAAAGCGTTGTCCAGTCTGTCATATGAGAGACCTGCATACCGCTGGCTCCGCCCACATAATCAATGTTCAAGAATGTAATCCGAATAATTTCCCCGAATCCTAATGTCGCAATCGCCAGGTAATCGCCCTTTAGACGAAGGCTGGGAATCCCGATAAGCAGACCGGCGAGCGCAGCCGCAACTCCCCCCATAACTAAACCGAGACTAAACGGCAGCTGCAGTTTCATTGTAAAGATGGCTGAGACATAAGCCCCTACCGCCAGAAATCCAGCATGCCCAATCGAGAATTGACCGGTAATCCCAATAATTAAGTGCAGACTTACTGCCAAAATAATATTGATGCATATGAAATACAGCGTATTCTCATAAAACTTGTTCAGTACAGAGGTAGATAATAGCACCTCTACAATAGCGTAAAATCCGACAGCCAGGAGAATGGATAACCAAAAACCTTTTGTACGTTTTTGCTTCATTTCTCTCACCTACACTTTCTCCCTGATGTTCTTGCCAAAAAGTCCGGATGGCTTGAAGATCAGAATGAGAATAAGGACAATAAAAGCAACGCCATCTCTCCATAAGGAGTAGCCGACAGCACTTACCAACGCCTCTATAACACCAAGGACAAGTCCGCCCACCATGGCCCCAGGAATGATACCAATTCCGCCAAGCACAGCAGCAACGAACGCTTTCAGCCCCGGAATGATTCCCATGAGCGGTTCAATCTTCACGTAATAAATACCAAAAATAACACCGGCAGCACCAGCAAGTGCCGAACCGATCGCAAATGTCGCAGAAATCGTATTGTCTACGTTAATTCCCATTAAGCGAGCCGCATCCGCATCGTATGAAACCGCTCGCATTGCTTTCCCTGTCTTTGTTTTATGAACGATAAATTGCAGAATAATCATAAGCGCAAGTGATACACCAAGAATAAGAATAGACTGGCTGTTAATCGTGATACCAAAAATATCGAAGGTCTTGCTTGGCAGCACACTGTTCGGATATGCCTCTGGCTGCGCTCCTCTTACATAAATCGTGCCGTATTCAATAAGAAGCGAAACACCGATTGCCGTAATAAGCGCGGCAATTCTTGTTGCGTTTCGCAGTGGCTTATACGCGATCCGCTCGATTAACACACCAAAAATGGCGCACGTTGTCATAGCCAACAGCAAGGCTGGGAAAAAGCTTACTTCCATCACCGTTATGGAATAAAACCCTACAAAAGCTCCAATCATGAACACATCGCCATGCGCGAAGTTAATGAGCTTAATAATCCCGTATACCATCGTATAGCCAAGAGCAATCAGTGCATATATACTTCCAAGCGAAATACCGTTAATAAGCTGTTGAACAATTTCCATAGCTGTACTCCCCCCGGATTGCACTTTCACGCAATACTGCGGTAATGCATCCCATAAAATTCGGAATGGGGGGCATGCCCCCCATCCTCATGTCTTACTTTGTATTTACGGATTTACTTTCGCAGCGAATTTCGCTGTACCGTTTTCGTATTTTAGAATCGTTGCTGCTTTAATCGGATTGTGCTGCTCATCCACTGTGAATTTACCGGATACAAGCGAGAGATCTTTTGTTTGAGCCAGCGCGTCTTTAATCTTCACCGGATCTAGGTCACCCGCGCGCTTCAATCCGTCTGCTAGGAAGTATACAGAGTCATAACCTAACGCGTTAAAACCGTTTGGTGCTTTGCCTTGATATTTGTCTTGGAATGCTTTAACGAATTCTTTGATTTTCGGATCTGGATCATCCGATGCGTAGTGAGCAATCGTATACGCATTGTTCAGTGCGTCTTTTCCAGCTAGGTCAGCCAGCGTCGGGGAATCCCAACCGTCTCCACCCATAAGCGCTGCTTTGATGCCCATCTCACGCGCCTGCTTAATGATCAGGCCAACTTCTTCATAATAGCCAGGGATGAAAATAAAGTCAGGGTTTGCTGCCTTGATACGCGTCAGTGTAGCGCGGAAATCCGTATCTTTTGCGATGTACGCTTCCTTCGCCACTACCTTGCCGCCATTCTCTGTAAACGTTTTCTCAAATGATGCTGCCAAGCCTTTGGAGTAGTCGCTTGCACTATCTAAAAAGATTGCAGCATTCTTTACTTTCAATTCTTTTGCAGCAAAGTTGGCTGCTACTGTGCCTTGGAATGGATCGATAAAGCATGTACGGAACATGTATTCCTGCAGTTTACCGTCTTTGCTCACCGTAATTTCGGCGTTCGTTCCGGATGGCGTAATAACTACGGTTTTGTTATCTGTAGCAATCTGCGCTTCCGCAATTACAGCGCCGCTGGTAGCCGGCCCGATAATCGCTGTTACTTTCTCCTGGCTTGTCAGCTTGATTGCCGCATTGGTTGACTCAGCAGCATCAGATTTGTTATCCACCTTCACCACTTCAAGTTTCTTTCCGTTAACTCCGCCGTTTTTGTTGATTTCTTCAACAGCAAGATCAATACCTTGACCGGCTGATTGACCATACGAAGCCGTTCCACCGGAAAGCTCAAGGTTCGCACCAATCTTAATTGTATCTCCCGCCACTGCCTGTCCACCTGATGAGGCTGTGCTTGTATCTTTGGCACCACCGCAACCTGCGATCATTCCAGCAGACAGCATCAATGTAAGTAAAATGCCTGTTACTTTTCTTTTCTTCATCATGTAACCCCCATTTTTGTATAAAGTATTCTTTCTCTGCGCAACTTTCTCTTTGCCTTGTCTTTGTTTATATCCCCCCTATGCATCACGCCTAATTTACCTGATCAATAAAATTATTTCTAACAAATCCATTATTCTGAAAATATTCTACCTTATTATTCAGAATCCGTCTAGTAATATAGTATTTTGTTTTTAAAAAAACTATAACTTTTTACACGAATAAATTTATCCTAGTAAAATTCTGATAAGTCTGCCTAATTATCACCATATTATGGCTCCTAGTCCTTGATGATTCATCTATTTTCCAGTGAAATATCATCAGCATCATGCATATTCCAGTTTTCTTTCCGCATGATAAAAACGAGATACGCAAGCTTTTTTATGCAGGAGGAAAATCGTCATGAAAAAAAATGTTGGAACATCTGATGCCTTCATCCGTATTACGCTTGGTCTTATCGGACTCTCATACAGCATCGCGCGCATGGTACGCTGTCCATACCGTAATTCCTCTTTATTGATCGGTGTGCTAAGCGCAATGAAGGTGGCGGAAGGTCTTACCCGTTTCTGTCCGCTATTCGCTATGTTTGGTATGAATACCGCAAACGGAAACACAAAACGCCCGTATCGCATCTATAGTTATCCGCGCCGCTGCAGGTAATGCTTGAAAGGAGGGCGCCAGGATGGATCGATTGATGTGGGAGGTTGTCAGCGACAATCTCTATGTAATTCTAACCGTCGCTGCCTCTGTTATTATCGTGGTCTATATGTGGGCCAAATATAACAGCAAGTCCCGTAGTCGTTATAAGTCATAAGAAAAAGGGAAAAGGCACATGCCTTTTCCCCTACTTTTCGTTCCGTATCCATTATCTTGTGTTCTTTTCTGCTTTTTGCAGCGCTTTTGCACCAATATCTGTGCGGTAATGCGCACCTGTAAAAGAAATCTGTCCGAGTGTTTCATATGCTTTGCGCTGGGCTTCATACAAATCGCTTCCCATCGCGGTTACACCAAGCACACGCCCGCCGCTTGTTACGATGCGTCCATCCTCCTCGGCTGTTCCTGCGTGAAATACGATGGCTTCTTCTGTATTTGCAGGCAATCCTGTAATTTCACGTCCTCTCGGATAGGAGCCAGGATACCCTTCGGAGGCCATCACAACACAGACCGCTGCATCCTGCTTCCACTCTACGCGGCATTCCGCCAATTTCCCTGTAGTAGCGGAAAGAAAAATTTCGGCAAGATCACTGGCAAGGCGCGGAAGAACGACCTGTGTTTCCGGATCGCCAAAACGGGCATTGTATTCAATAACCTTCGGCCCTTTTTCCGTGATCATTAATCCAGTGTATAAAATCCCCCGGAACGGACGACCTTCCGCTACCATGGCTTTGGCTGTCGGTATCACAATGGTATCGATGGCCTGCTGCACAATAGCGTGATCCATATGAGGCACTGGAGAGTATGTACCCATCCCGCCTGTATTCGGACCTTTGTCCCCATCAAATGCCGGTTTGTGGTCTTGCGAAGGCACCATTGGAATAACGGTAGTTCCATCTACAAATGACAGAAGCGTCATCTCTTCTCCTGCCAGATATTCTTCAATGACTACACGTGAGGCAGCGCTGCCAAACACATCGTCCACCATCATGGCATGAAGGGCTTCTTCGGCTTCCTTAATGGTAAGCGCTACGGTAACCCCTTTTCCCGCCGCCAGACCGTCGGCTTTGATAACGATAGGTGCACCCTGCTCACGCACATAAGTGAGAGCGTCTTTATATGCAGTAAAGGATCGGTAGGCACCAGTCGGAATCTTATATTTCTCCATCAGGTCTTTGGCAAATGTCTTGCTGCCTTCAATAAGTGCAGCCTCCTTCTTCGGTCCGAAGATTGTAAGCTTACGTGACTCAAAGAAATCGACAATACCGTTCAACAGCGGCTCTTCCGGGCCTACAACCGTCAATGCAACGCCTTCTTTTTCCACGAAGGCAGCCAGTTCCTCAAAGTCATTCACACCTATCGAGATGCATTCAGCCAACTGTGCAATACCGGCATTGCCAGGTGCACAGTACACCTGTGATACATTCGGGCTTTGCGCAAGCTTCCATACGAGGGCATGCTCACGTCCGCCGCCTCCCACAACGAGTACCTTCATCATCCATTTCCTCCCGTTATCTTAGTGCTTGAAATGGCGAACTTTCGTCATGACCATTGCAATGCCGTGCTGGTTCGCCGCCTTGATGGAGTCTTCATCACGAATCGAGCCGCCTGGCTGAATAATAGCTGTGATACCGGCCTTGGCCGCTTCTTCTACCGTATCCGGCATCGGGAAGAAGGCATCGGATGCAAGTACACTGCGGAACGAGCGATCTCCCGCCTGCTCAATTGCGATACGCGCTGCTCCTACGCGGTTCATCTGTCCCGCGCCCACACCGATTGTCATACTATCTTTCGCCAGTACAATCGCATTCGACTTCACATGCTTTACAATCTTCCAAGCAAACAGCAGCTGCTGCAGTTCCTCTTCTGTCGGCTTGCGATCTGTAACGACTTCTATATCTTCTGCTGTAACCTGCTTGCGATCCGCTTCCTGCACAAGCATGCCGCCTTCTACACTTGTAAGCTTCCAATCCACTGCCTTCTCTTCTGTATGCAGATCTCCAAGCGCAAGTAAGCGAAGGTTTTTCTTCTCTTTTAATATGTCCAGCGCCTCGTCTGTAAAAGAAGGAGCCATGATAATCTCCAGAAAAATCTCCTTAAGCAGAAGCGCAGTATCCTTATCAATCGGACGATTAGCTGCGATGATACCGCCAAAAATGGAGACAGGATCAGATTCATATGCTTTTTTGTAGGCATCAAGAACGGTCGTACCTGTACCTACGCCGCATGGATTCGTGTGCTTCACAGCGACAACGGCCGGTTTATCGAACTCCTTTACGATTGCAAGAGCCGCATTGCCGTCGTTGATATTGTTATAGGAAAGCTCCTTGCCATGCAGTTGCTTCGCTGTAGCGATGTTGCCCTGCCCCGCCAGCGGTTCACGATAAAAAGCGGCCGTCTGGTGCGGATTCTCTCCATAACGTAAATCCTGCGCTTTTTCATATGTTACTGTATAGCTTTCTGGAAGCTGTTCACCTACTTGTTCCGTTAAATATTGAGAGATGAGCGCATCATATGCCGCAGTATGACGGAATACCTTAGCTGCCAGCTTGCGCTTCGTTTCCTCGCTTACGCCTTTGCCCGCCTTAATTTCTTCCACAACCTTGCCATAGTCTGCAGCATCTACCACAACAGCTACAAACTTATGGTTTTTTGCTGCGGAACGAAGCATGGTCGGTCCGCCGATATCAATATTTTCGATCGCTTCAGCAAACGGAACGTTAGGCTTACTAATCGTTGCTTTGAACGGATACAGATTAACGACAACAAGATCAATGGGTGTGATATTATGCTCAGCAATTTGCTGCTGATGCTTTGCATCGTCTCGAACGGCCAGAAGACCTCCATGGATGTGCGGATCAAGCGTTTTTAGACGTCCATCGAGAATCTCGGGAAAGCCGGTTACCTCAGAGATACCGATCACATTTACGCCTTCTTTTTGCAGCAGGGTAGCCGTGCCACCTGTAGAGATAATTTCTACGCCCAGCTTCTCCAGTTCCTTAGCGAATTCTACGATGCCTGTCTTATCTGATACGCTAATTAATGCTCGTTTTACTTGTACTTCGCTCACCGTTTTCCACTCCTTCACTGTATTTGCAATCTTCCGCTTCAATGTACACTTGTCGTCCGTTCAGCTTTACTTTGCCGTCTGCAATAAGCTGTACCGCTTGCGGCAGCAATCGATGCTCTTGACTGTGGATGCGCCTAGCAAGTGTCTCCTCGTCATCACTGCCATATACAGGAACGGGCTCCTGCATGATGATCGGACCGGTATCCATTCCTTCATCGACAAAATGAATCGTAATCCCTGTAATTTTCACCCCATACCGATACGCTTGCCCTACAGCGTCCTTGCCGGTAAATGCAGGGAGAAGAGACGGATGAAGATTGATCATCCGCCCGCCATATGCTTTAAGCAGCGTCTCGCCGATGAGGCGCATATAGCCCGCGAGCACAATCAACTCGATACCAAGCGCCTCAAGCCGTCCGAGAATTTCCTGTTCAAAGCTTTGTTTGTCCGGGTACTCCTGCGCTCGGAATACGAACGTGGGTACTTCATACTGTGCAGCCCGCTCAAGCACGTATGCACCCGGCTTGTCACAGACAAGAAGCTCCACCTCTACGCCTGTCAGCTCCTGTCTTTCAATGGCTTCCATAATGGCAGCGAAGTTCGATCCGCTCCCGGAAGCAAAAACGGCGACCTTCATGATCGGCTCACCCCATCAATATGCACATCTTGGCTGCCTGCTGTGATGCGGCCGATAATCTGCGCTTGCTCGCCCGCTTCATGCAGCACCCGCAGCGCTTCTTTGGTATCCTTTTCCCGGACGATGGCGATCATTCCAATTCCCATATTAAATGTACGGAACATATCCTGTTTTGCTACGTTTCCTTTTTCTGCGATCAATTCAAATACGGCAGGCACATCCCACGAACCGTACGTGATCTGTGCTGCTGTACCTTCCGGAAGAATACGCGGAATATTATCGTAGAACCCGCCCCCCGTAATATGGACAAGCCCGTTTACATCTACTTTTTCGAGTAACGCTAGGCATGATTTCACATAAATCCGCGTCGGCGTTAACAGCACGTCGCCCAGTCTGCCGCCAAGCTCCGCCACTTCTTCATGCAAAGATAGCCCGGCATCATCTAACAACACTTTACGCACCAATGAGAATCCATTGCTGTGTACACCGCTTGACGCCAACCCAATAATGATATCTCCCTCTGCAATACGCTTTCCATCGATGACTCGTTCAGCGTCTACGACCCCAACACTGAATCCTGCGATGTCATATTCGGCCACATCGTACATACCTGGCATCTCAGCTGTCTCGCCACCGATCAATGCACAGCCGGATTGCTCGCAGCCATCGGCAATTCCTTTAACGATGGCTTCAATACGCTCAGGTACAACCTTGCCGCAGGCCAGATAATCGAGGAAAAACAGCGGCTCTGCCCCTTGTACGACAATATCATTCACACACATCGCAACCGCATCCACACCGATGGTATCATGCTTGTCCATCGCAAAAGCCAATTTGAGCTTAGTACCTACTCCATCCGTGCCTGAGACGAGCACAGGCTTCTTGTACTTGCTTATATCAAGTCCAAACAACGCGCCAAAGCCACCCAGATCCGTTAGTACCTCCGGGCGGAATGTACGCTTTACATGCTTTTTCATTCTCTCTACCGCTTCATTGCCGGCATCGATATCGACACCCGCCTGCTTGTATGCTTCACTCATGCCTTCTCCTCCTATTTGTCCACGCAGTTTTTCGTATCTTCGTAGATTTCTGTCGGATAGCAGCCCGTAAAGCAGGCCAAGCAATGCCCGCGGTTCGGCGCTGTATCATTCCTGCCGATCGCATCGATCATGCCCTGCTCCGATAAGAAGGACAGTGAATCTGCGCCAATATATTCCCGAATTTGTTCAATGGACTTCTCACCTGCGATCAGTTCTTCTCGGCTCGACGTATCGATGCCATAGAAACAAGGATTCTTAACCGGCGGAGAACTGATTCTAACATGTACTTCCTTTGCTCCCGCCTCACGCAGCATACGCACGATTCTGCTGCTTGTCGTCCCACGAACAATCGAATCATCAATCATGACGACCCGCTTACCCTCTACGACCTTGCGAACCGCGCTCAGCTTCATGCGGACACCGCGTGCGCGCATCTCCTGATTCGGCTGAATGAATGTACGACCTACATATCGATTCTTAATCAATCCAAGTTCATAAGGAAGACCTGCCGCTTCCGCATAACCGATGGCAGCCGAAGTGCTCGAATCCGGTACCCCTGTTACTACATCAGCTTCAACGGAAGATTCCCTGAACAGTTGACGCCCCATTTCTTTGCGGGCCAGATGCACATTAATGCCGTCAATATCACTGTCCGGGCGGGCAAAGTAAATGTATTCAAACGAACAGATCGCTCGCTGCGTCTGACCGGCGAAGCGGTCAGAGCGAAGGCCCTGCTCATCAATAATCAGCATCTCACCCGGTTCGATATCGCGGATGTATTCAGCACCAACCGTCTCAAATGCGCATGTCTCTGAAGCGACTACATAGCCTTCCTGCAGGCGTCCTAGAACAAGCGGGCGCAGTCCGTTTGGATCAAGCGCAACAATCATCTGCTTTTCTGTCATGATTAATAGCGCGTATGCTCCCTTAATCATCCGGAGCGATTCGCGTACCGCCTGTTCAATCTCATAGCCGGAACGGGCAATCAAGTGCGCAATGACTTCCGTATCACTTGTCGTCTGGAAGATTGAACCCTGGCGCTCTAGCTGGTGGCGAATTTGATCCGCATTCACTAGATTCCCGTTATGGGCAAGCGCTAAGTTTCCTCCTGTATATTTAAATACGAGCGGCTGGGCGTTCTCTAGTAAGCTGCCACCTGCCGTCGTATAGCGAACGTGTCCAATTGCCATACGGCCATGAATGCGGTTCAGTTGATTATCGTTAAATGCCTCGGTAACAAGCCCCATCCCGCGATGATACGAGAACGTCTCACCGTCAGAGGCACAGATTCCGGCACTTTCCTGTCCTCTGTGCTGTAGGGCATGCAGGCCATAATAAGTTAATTGAGGCGCATCGGGGTGATTAAATACCCCGAATACGCCGCATTCTTCGTTTAATTTATCCCAAAGCTCATCGTGCTCCATCATTGCATCAGACATGCGATTGCACCCCTCCAAGCCGCTTTTGCCTCTGTAAGCGGCATATTGATCAGCTCTCGTCCGTTGACTTTTATTGCAATCTCGTCTGTGCCAACCGTACCGATATTTGCACATAATGTACCGTTTTTCGCTGCGATCTCGCATACTCCCGCGACATGCTCTGGCTTCACACTAAGCAGCACACGTGATTGTGATTCACTGAACAATGCAATATCTGGACGCAGACCGATGTTCCAATTTACCACTGCGCCAAGGCCAGGCTCTGCCGATTCGACGAGCGCTGCGCCAAGGCCGCCTTCCGCTAAGTCATGTGCAGAAGCAACGAATCCTTCACGAATAGCGGTAAGCACCGTCTGTTGCAGATTCTTCTCTACCTCCAGATTCAGTGCAGGCGGACGTCCGCTAACAGAACCATTGATAAGCTTCTGGTACTCGGACCCGCCAAGCTCCGCTCTTGTCTCGCCTAAGAGAAGCAGCACATCTCCTTCATTCTTGAAGGCTTGTGTTGTAATATGATCCACATCCTGCACAAGCCCTACCATGCCCACAACAGGTGTTGGATAGACGGCTTCACCGTTCGTTTCATTGTACAAGCTTACATTGCCGCCAATAACCGGTGTCTCAAGCACACGACACGCTTCGCTCATACCGTCTACCGCTTTTTCAAACTGCCAGAAAATCTCTGGCTTCTCCGGGCTGCCGAAGTTCAGACAATCTGTGACACCAAGCGGTGCAGCACCTGAACATACGACGTTGCGCGCAGCTTCTGCCACAGCGATTGCCCCACCGACCTGCGGATCAAGATACACATAGCGTCCGTTACAATCAATGCTCATTGCCAGCGCTTTGCGTGTGCCGCGAATTGCAATTACAGCCGCATCAGAACCTGGAATAACCGCGGTATTCGTGCGTACCATGTAATCGTATTGGTTGTATACCCACTCTTTGCTTGATACGGTAGGAGCGGCGAGGATGTTTGTCAGCATCTCATTATAATTAACAGGCTCCGGAATATTTAACGTATCGACACTCTCATATTCTTTGTAGTATGCCGGCTCCACCGAAGGCTTATGGTAGATGGGCGCTTCGTCTGCAAGACTGCGCACAGGAACTTCAGCTACCGTTTCATTCTTATGCTTGAGGCGGAGCTTCCCGTCATCGGTTACACGACCGATAATCGCCGAATACAGACCCCATTTCGCAAAAATCCGTTCTACTTCAGCTTCTCGCCCTTCCTTTACAACGATTAGCATACGCTCTTGCGACTCAGACAGCATCATCTCATACGGTGTCATGCCCTGTTCACGCTGCGGCACCAGATCAAGATTCAATTCAATTCCGTTTCCGGCTTTGCTCGCCATCTCAGCACTTGAAGAAGTAAGACCGGCAGCACCCATATCTTGAATACCTACAACCGCATCTGTCTGAAGGAGTTCTAGACACGCTTCAAGCAACAGCTTCTCCATGAACGGGTCGCCCACCTGTACAGCCGGACGCTTCGCTTCCGATTCTTCGCTCAACTCTTCTGAGGCAAACGTCGCCCCGTGGATACCGTCACGCCCAGTCGCAGCACCAACGTACATGACCGGATTTCCGATACCTTCTGCTACACCTTTTTGAATTTGATCGTGATCAATCAGACCGACACACATCGCATTGACAAGCGGATTGCCTTCATAGCAATCGTCGAATACGATCTCGCCGCCAACGGTTGGAATACCCATGCAGTTGCCATATCCGGCAATCCCTGCTACTACATTCTCAAAAAGATACTTCGTACGCGGTGTATCCAATTCACCAAAACGAAGGGAGTTCAAAAGGGCAATAGGACGTGCACCCATCGAGAACACATCACGGATGATCCCGCCGACACCGGTAGCCGCACCCTGATAGGGCTCAATCGCTGACGGATGGTTATGACTCTCCACTTTAAACACAACCGCTTGATTATCTCCAATATCAATAATCCCTGCACCTTCACCCGGTCCTTGAAGAACATGAGGACCCGAGGTTGGGAAACGGCGCAGCACAGGCTTAGAGTTTTTGTAGCTGCAATGCTCCGACCACATTACGCTGAACAGGCCGATCTCCGTATAGTTTGGCTGTCTTCCCAGAATCTCGATGACTTTGCCGTATTCCTCATCTGTAAGACCCATTTCGCGATAGATTTTCTGCTCAGCAATTTGCTGCGGATTAGGCTCCATATGTGACACCGTTTTTCTCCCTCCAGCTCTGTAAAATCGAAGTAAACATACGTTTTCCATCTTCTGAACCAAGCCACTCATGCACAGCACGTTCTGGATGCGGCATCATACCGAGTACATTACCGGCTTCGTTCATAATTCCTGCAATATCATCTACGGACCCGTTCGGATTTTTACCCGCATAGCGGAATACGATCTGGCCCTTCTCCTTCATCTTAGTCAGCGTATCTTCATCGCAATAGTAATTGCCATCACCATGCGCGATCGGAATACGAATGACCTCTCCCTTTTCATAGTGAGACGTAAATGCCGTCTCATTGTTCTCTACACGCAGTTCCGAAATCTCGCAGCGGAACTTCAAGTGTTCATTACGGCGCAGCGCCCCAGGCAGCAGGCGCGCCTCTGTCAATACCTGAAACCCGTTGCACACGCCCATAATCAGCTTGCCTGCCTCTGCTTGCTTGCGAACGGCCGCGAGGATTGGCGCCATGCCAGCCATGGCACCCGGACGCAGGTAGTCCCCATAAGAGAAACCGCCAGGGAGGAGAATGCAATCAAATTCATCGAGGTCTGTCCGGGTATACCATACGTACTCAACCGGCTGTCCCAAACAGTCTTCGACGGCCTTATACATATCAACGTCACAGTTCGAACCGGGAAATACGAGGACTGCACATTTCATCGTTTACGCCTCCACCAATTCGACACGATAGTCTTCGATTACCGTATTGGCAAGCAGCTTCTCGCTCATTTCCTGCAGGCGTTCTTCTGCTGCTTCCTTCGTTGCGGCATCAAGTTCAACTTCCATGTATTTACCGATGCGAACATCCTTAACCTCATCGAACCCTAGCGAGTGAAGCGATCCCTTCACAGCGTTTCCCTGCGGGTCAAGTACAGATTCCTTTAACGTGACATATACAACGGCTTTAAACATGCGTTTCTCCTCCAATGCGTTTTAGAATTTCTTTATAAGCGTCTTCCACATGACCAAGATCACGGCGGAAGCGGTCTTTGTCCATTTTCTCCATCGTATCCGCATCCCAAAAACGGCACGTATCCGGGGAAATCTCGTCTGCTAGAAGAATGCGTCCATCTTCGGTGCGTCCAAACTCCAACTTGAAATCAACAAGCAGGACATTGCGTTCCTTCATATAAGGTACGAGTACATCATTAACTTCAAGCGCAGATGTACGAAGCTGCTCCCGCTCTTCCGCTGTAGCAATACCTAATACATCAATGTGTGAATCGTTAATTAACGGATCGCCCAGCGCATCATCTTTGTAATAAAATTCCACAACTGGTTGCGGGAGAAGGGTTCCTTCCTGCATGCCTAAACGTTTTGCAAGAGAGCCTGCTGCGATATTACGAACTACAACTTCTAACGGAATAATGGTAACTTGCGCAACCAATTGTTCAGTGGAAGACAACTCTTTAATAAAATGATTGTCGATTCCTTTTTCCTTTAACATCCGAAAGAAAATGGAGGTGATCCGGTTATTCAATTCACCTTTGCCCATAATCTGAGCTCGTTTCTCTCCATTAAATGCAGTGGCATCATCTTTATACTGCACCCAGAATACACCCGGCTCATCCGTACGATATATCCGTTTGGCTTTTCCTTCATATAACATCTCTTGCTTTTCCATGATTCTCCCCTTCCCGATCTCCCGTTTTCCGGATATTTTCCAAAATACTTCGAACTTTCCCTCTAGTATAAGGGCTTCATGGCGCTATCACACTTTACGCGCCATGTCCCCTATATTTTTTATAGCCCTATGCGGTCAAAAATCGTATCAACATGCTTTAGGTGCCAACTGTAATCAAAGCAATCCGCAATCTCTTCTGGTGAAAGCATTGCTTTGACCTTCTCATCGGATTCGATCAATTCACGGAACTGCCGCTGTTCTTCCCATGCCTGCATCGCACGCGGCTGTACCGTATCATACGCTTCCTCACGGCTTAAGCCCTTGTCAATCAGCTTGAGCAATACACGCTGCGAATAGATCAGACCAAATGTACGCTCCATATTGCGCTTCATGTTGTCCGGGAATACGGTCAGGTTCTTAATAATGTTGCCGAAACGGTTCAGCATGTAATTAATAAGCTGGGTCGCATCCGGCAGAATCACACGTTCAACGGACGAATGGGAAATGTCGCGCTCATGCCAGAGCGGTACGTTCTCATATGCCGAAATCATATGGCCGCGAAGCACACGGGCCAGCCCAGACATGTTCTCACTGCCAATCGGGTTGCGCTTATGCGGCATGGCAGACGACCCTTTTTGACCTTTGGCAAATGCCTCTTCCACCTCACGCGTCTCGCTCTTCTGCAAACCGCGAACTTCTACGGCAAATTTATCAATCGATGTCGCAATTAAAGCCAGCGTGCTCATATATTCGGCATGACGGTCACGCTGCAGCGTCTGCGTGGAAACAGGTGCCGCCTTGAGCCCTAGCTTCGTGCATACATACTCTTCTACGAACGGATCAATATTGGCATAGGTACCAACTGCACCGGAAATTTTGCCATATGCGATCGTTTCCTTGGCTCGACGGAAGCGTTCAAGATTGCGCTTCATTTCTTCATACCAGAGCGCCAATTTCAGACCGAATGTTGTTGGCTCCGCATGCACACCGTGCGTACGACCCATCATGACCGTATATTTATGCTCTTGTGCTTTTTCCTTTAAAATATCAACAAAACGCATGAGGTCTTGTTCGATAATCTCATTAGCCTGCAGCAGTAAGTAGGATAATGCCGTGTCGACTACGTCAGTGGATGTAAGACCGTAGTGAATCCACTTCTTCTCGTCACCTTCGATTGTCTCGGATACGGCCCGTGTAAATGCTACCACATCATGGCGTGTTTCCTGCTCAATCTCATAGATACGATCTACGTTAAAGCTTGCATTCTTCCATAGTTTTTCAACATCCTCTTTTGGAATGACGCCAAGTTCAGCCCAGGCTTCACAAGCTAGAATCTCAACCTCAAGCCAGGCTTTAAATTTGTTTTCTTCCGTCCAAATGGCCGCCATCTCAGGGCGGGTATAGCGTGGAATCATAGTGCCTATCCTCCTCGAATTACTCCCAAATTGATATTGCTTCTATGTCATGAAGCGCAGCTTCGACCGATTCGGCCAGAACATTGATATGCCCCATTTTACGCTTAGGCTTACTGTCTTTTTTACCGTACAAATGAAGCTTGGCCGATCGGGGCAGCTTCTCTATTTTATCAAGAACAGGCGCCAAATGCTCACCTAGAATATTGACCATTACGACCGGAGATAACAAAGACGTATCACCAAGCGGCAAATCGCAAATTGCTCGAATGTGCTGCTCAAACTGCGAGGTTATACACGCATCCATCGTATAGTGGCCCGAGTTATGCGGACGAGGTGCTAATTCATTGACAAGTACCTGTCCATCTTCTGTCACGAACATTTCTACGGCGATCAGACCGACTACCTGTAGCTTTTCCGCAATTCGTTGCGCCAATTCTTCAGCACGCTCCGCTACATCTCGCTCAATGCGGGCAGGAACAATCGACATGTGCAGAATGTTCTCTCTGTGTTCATTCTCCGCTACAGGGAATATTCTGACTTCACCTGAAACACTTCGTGCCGCAATGACGGACACTTCCTTTGTAAAGGGAATGAATTGTTCAATAATGAGATCTACTCCTGCCTGCGATAGCTCACGATAAGCTATCGCTGCCTCTTCCTGCTTGCGGATCACATATTGGCCTTTACCGTCGTAGCCGCCTGTCGCTGTCTTCATTACCGCCGGGATTCCTAACTCCTGTACCGCCGCTTTCGCCGCCTTCTCGCTTTCAATGACACGAAAAGGCGCAACAGGGATACTAAATGACGCAAGCGTTGATTTCTCCCTGATGCGGTTCTGCGTAATACGCAGCAGCTCGCTTCCCTGCGGAACATAGGATCTTTCTTCTAACACGGCTGCGACGTTCGCATCCACATTTTCAAACTCATACGTAATGACATCGCTTGTCTGCGCTAGCTTTAATGCGCCCGCTACATCATCATATCCCGTAGCAATGTGCGTATCGGATACCTGTGCACACGGACAATCCTCCGTCGGGTCCAGCGTCGCAAAACGGTAGCCGGAAGCTCTGCCTGCAAGTGCCATCATCCGGCCAAGCTGTCCGCCGCCTAGTACACCAATGGTTGCACCTGGTTTGATTACGCTTCGGCTGCTCATAGCTTGTCGCTTCCTTCCAGCACCTGCTGCTTAATCTTCTCACGACGCAAGATAAAGCGCTCACGTACCTCTGGATATTTATTTCCCAGCATCTGTGCCGCCAAAAGCCCGGCATTGATCGCTCCTGCTTTGCCGATAGCCACAGTAGCCACAGGCACGCCGCCCGGCATCTGTACAATGGATAGAAGAGAATCGAGACCGCTTAACGCGGAAGATTTGACCGGCACGCCAATGACCGGAAGAGCAGTTTTTGCTGCTACCATGCCCGGAAGATGCGCTGCACCGCCTGCACCGGCAATGATTATTTCAAGTCCTCGTCCTTCTGCCAGTTCCGCATATTCAAACATCAAATCGGGCGTCCGATGCGCCGACACTACTTTTTTCTCGTACGGCACTTCTAATTCATCGAGCACCGCACACGCTTCCTTCATTGTTTCCCAGTCTGACGTACTTCCCATAATAACGCCTACTAACGGCTGGTTCATCGCGTACTGCCTCCTCCGATTTCATACAAAAAAGCCCAGACGGTAGATTTCTCCCTGTTACTGTGAGAAACCTACCGCCTGGGCTTTTATCCCTACGGTGTAGCGCACTATTGTACGCCTGAATCGCTCGGACCGATGCCTTGCTCTTGTGGCTTCGGAACCCTAGATTCACTTTCCACTCAATTCACCTTTAGTGTAGCAAGGTATTTCGGCTTCGTCAAGCCAATTAACGAACAATTAACAAAAGAAAAAAGAAAAACATTCGTTATTTCCGCTTTAGCTCGATAAGCAAAAAAGCCGCCCATACAGGCGGCCTCTCTTCATTGCAGGCATTGGTTAGTCGCAAGCACAGGCAATGATTACAAGCAGGATGAACAGCACCAGAATGACACCTATTACATCCTCTCCACCAAACCAGCCCATGACCTCACCCCTTTCCCTTATCGTGGTATGGAGCGTCTATTAATCGCAAGCACAGGCGATAATTACGAGCAGGATGAACAATACCAAAATGATCCCAATTACGTTCTCTCCTCCAAAGCAGCTCACAGACGTTCCTCCTTCCTTTCTTGCACCTGCATGCAGCAGGTTCACGGGATTGGATACTCGTGTTATACCTTATGCAGCATCTAAGCTAAGGGATTGGACATCCGCCTGTTCCGCTTATTGCAAACAAAAATTGGACGGATGTCTATTTAGCCCTCCTTAGCAATCGCAAGCACAAGCGATAATCACGAGCAGAATGAACAGCACGAGAATTATGCCGATGTTATCTCCCCATCCTCCAGAGCAGCTCATTTTCTTCACCCTTTCTTTTTAAATTAGCGAAAGCCGCAGGTGTAATTAGTTACAGGAGCAAGCGATGACCACCAGCAGAATGAACAGTACGAGAATCACCCCAAGTTGATCTCCGCCATTCCAGCAGCTCATGAATTCTCACTCCCTTCAACCAGGACTTTGAATCACTTGACATGCTACATACTATGATCTGGACGGGCAGACGGTTTGGACGTTCGCCTAATTCAAGACAAAAAAAAGAGCCCGCTTCTGGACTCTTCACTTATTCTTGGTATTGATTTTGTATACGGATAATTTCAGGAAGGCTATCAAAGAAAAGCTGGACAATTTTCGGATCAAAGTGTGTGCCGCTTCCTCTCCGAATGATTTCGTACGCTTTCTCATTCGGATAAGGTTCCTTGTACGGTCTTCTGCTTGTTAGAGCGTCGAAGACATCAACCACCGCTATAATTCGTCCACTCAGCGGAATGGCTTCTCCGGATAATCCATGTGGATAGCCAGAACCATCATACTTTTCATGGTGGGAAATCGCAATCTCGCTCGCCAGCTTCAGCAGCGGCGAATCAGATCCGTTAAGGATTTTGTAGCCGATTAGAGTATGTTCCTTCATTTTATCAAACTCTTCTAACGTCAACTTACCAGGCTTAAGCAGAATATGATCTGGCACACCAATCTTCCCAATGTCATGCATTGGGCTTGCCTGGATCATGAGGTTCACTTGTTCTTCACTCATGCCGAGCGCCTGCGCCATCACTCCTGAATAGTGGCTGATGCGCTGGATATGGGCTGCCGTCTCCGGATCTTTAAATTCGGCTGCTGAAGACAAGCGCTCGACAATCTCGCGGTGGCTGTCTTCTAACTTACTGTTCAAAAGCTTTAATGCCGCAAGCGCCTCCTGAAGCTCAGCCGTTCGACTTACCACTTCGTTCTCTAAACGCTGCTTCGTTCGAGCAAGCTGCTTATAATAATGCCGGGTACGGAGCAGCGTATGTACTCTGGCATATAGTTCATATTTATCAATCGGCTTATTCAAAAAATCGTCGCATCCTTCTTCCAATGCTCTGATCTTGTCTTCCTTACTATCCAGCGCAGTCACCATAACCACGGGAATGTAGCATTCCTCCATCGCTCTGATCTCACGCAGCACTTCATACCCGTTCATCCCAGGCATCATCACATCAAGCAGAATCAAGTCGATGTCTTCACTTTCTAGAATCATTAAGGCATCCAACCCTGAAGATGCGGACAGCACGCGGTAGTCCTTCACAACCAGCAACTGCTCCAATACATCAAGATTGTACTCTTCATCATCAATTATAAGGATGTTGGATTGCTCGGTCTCCATTCCTTCTTTTATTTCATGATTGGCCAGTGAATATACATTCATTACCCCCATACCTCCTCTCGACTCTTTTTCTGCGGCTCATAAAATACATTGCACAAGTGGATGATGAAACGTGATCCATATCCTTCTTCACTCTCCACACGAATCGTTCCACCGAGAAGAGATACAAGGCGGGAAACAATGGAAAGTCCAAGGCCCGTCCCTTTATATTTACGTGCAAGTGATCCGTCAATTTGTTTGAACGGATGAAAAATTGCATCCCTATGCTCCAAAGAAATGCCGATACCTGTATCTTCTACAGCAATAATTACATCTTCTGCCTGGCGGCTTACATGTATAATTACGGATCCCTGCTCGGTGAATTTGATCGCGTTTGATACCAAGTTCATAATGATTTGCTTAAGCTTCTGTTCATCGCTTTGAATCCAGATGTCCCTCTCCCCTACAATAACAAGATCAATCGGCTTTGCTGCACGCAAACTCTCCGCATTATGCATGCAAAACTGCAGCAATGCTCCCAATTGAACCGGTTCAGATACTACGCTCATTCGTCCCGCTTCCATCTTCGATAAGTCAAGAATGTCATTGATTACGCCCAATAGATGTTTCCCGCTTTCTTTAATTCTTTTAATATTCGTCATCTGCTTATCCGGTATCGAACCTTCTAGTACAGTTACTACTATATCGGAGTAACCGATGATGGAATTTAATGGGGTTCGCAGTTCATGACTCATCGTCGAGAGGATATTACTCTTCAGATTGGCTGCCTCCTGAGCGATTTTTCGCTCCTTCTTCAACTCCTTGATGTAGTGAGAATTCTGCAATGCCACACTGAAGGCACGGCTGAAGCTTTGCATCATCTCCTCATCCTCTTTTGTAAATTGAAGAGCACCGATTTTGTTATGAAGATGGAAACGGCCCACAACTCTACCGTCCGTATGAATCGGAACTTCAAGAATGGAGAATTCTTCAGTGCTGCCAAATGTAGTATGCTGCCCTCTGCATTGCTCCGTGGATGCAATCCGCCTCTCCACACCGTCCTCCGTAGAGATAGTGAGAATCGTCCCGCAAGCCCCAATAACCTGTCCTACCGTCTCTACTACATCTTCTAGAAAGGAATCCGTTAGCTCCAGATTACCGTACAGCTTCTCAAGCAGAAGATGTATGGAGTGAAGCTGGGATTGCTTGTGCTTCAATTGCTGAAAATAAAATTGGCGAATCATCAAAAATAGCATGACCAACGGGATTCCAACTACGACCGCCACTACTAAGGCCCGCTGCCAAACATCATAGAGCGTGATCGCATTCCCAATCGTTTGAGAAATGATATAGACAAAAAATGTAGTGGTGATAAATACTCCAACTACAACAAGCACAACAGCCGTGACTGCGCTCTGGTTCCAACCGGTTTTCTCAAATGACACCGGAAATCCAATCCGGTACAAATAGCGGTACATTCGAACCAGCATACCGAAATAGAAGGGAGCATAGGCCGTCATCATAACACCCATACAAATAAGAAAAATCAGCAGAAGATTATCCTTTTGCTCAAGAACTTGAGAATAGAAGAAAAATGCGACAGAAAGAAATGAAACAAGGCTATAAACAATATACTCATTCAATATACGCCGTAGTGAAGCATGGACCACTCCGCTGTCTTTTAGCTTTATTACTCGGAATTCCCATCGCTTATATCGCCAAATAAACAATAGGCAGAAGACAATAGGGAACAAAAGTATACATAAGCTGGTGAAAGGCCGGCCAAGCAAGCCTGCCAGCTGCTTAAAATGCAGCAAATTAGCGGATACAGCGAATATTACGCTCAAAAGAATCGGGATGAAAAAGCTCCCGCTGATCCAAAGTATCCTCTCTTTTTTATCCATGCTCCCTCCGCACTACAATAGACTTATGTAATAAGGTTTATTTTTTTGCTTATTCCATTCTGATTATAGCAAGATTTTCCTTAAATGTTTCCAAAATATTAAAAAAGCAGAGCGGAATATTTCTCCACTCTGCTTTTGCAGGGACATTAAGCGTTAATGTCAATGAATAGGAATCTTGCAATAATTAGCACAGCTAATATCCACATTAGCCAGTGTACTTTATTTTTTCCACCAACCAGGTTATTCGCTGTCGCAAGAACAACATAGAATACAATCCCGAAAGAAATCCCGTTGGCAATGGAATACGTCAGCGGCATGAAAATAATAGTGAAAAATGCTGGAATCGCATACACCATATTATCCCATTCTACTCCGCGTACCGCTCCCATCATTAGTACCCCAACAATAATCAGCGCCGGGGCCGTAGCTGCCGCTGGAACGATAAGAGCCAGAGGGGCAAGGAAAAGAGCGAGAAGAAACAGAATCCCTGTCGTTACAGACGTCAGACCGGTACGTCCACCTTGTCCTACACCCGCCGCACTTTCGACATACGCTGTAATCGTACTTGTACCAAGCATCGCACCAAGGCTGACACCACCAGCGTCTACAAGCATTGCACGGCCGATTTTCTTTTTCGCATCCGGTTTTTCCAGCAAACCAGCCTTAGCGGCCGTTCCTGTTAACGTTCCGAACGTATCGAATAGCTCAACGAAAGTAAAGGTGAACACAATCGTTAATAGGCCGGCATTAAGCGCACCCGCAAAATCAAGCTGTCCAATCGCAACCGTGCTGAAATCCGGGACCCATTTAGCATTTTGCAGACTGCCAAGGTCAGTTACGCCCATCGGGATACCAATCAGTGTCGTTGCGATAATACCAAGCAGAATAGAGGCTTGTACACGCATAACCATAAGGATACTTGTAATGATGAGACCGATAAGTGTCAAAAGAATGGCCTTATGCTCTACAAAGTTCCCAAGCTGCATTAACCAGTCGCCTCCAGGCAGCTCCGTAAACGGATTCGCCGCCTCCTTGCCAATATAGAAGCCAGTCAGAAGTCCACTGGTTTTAAAACCGATAATCGTAATGAACAAACCGATACCAACCGTAATTGCTGCCCGCAGTGATTCCGGTACTGCATCCAATAGCATCTGACGAATTTTCGTGATGGTTAGAATGAAAAAGATAATACCTGAAATAAATACGGAAGCAAGAGCGATTTGCCATGTGATCGCTCCACCTGAACTCATGACTACAGCAGCAAAATATGCATTCAAGCCCATCCCTGGCGCAAGCGCAATCGGATAGTTGACGAACAATCCCATCATGATGGTCACAAGGCCCGCACCGAGCGCGGTGGCCACGAACACGGCATTGAAATCCATGCCCGTGGCGCCTCCGGCTGTAAGTGTGAGCGGGTTGACGATGAGAATATACGCCATGGTAATAAATGTGGTTAAACCGGCAATAATCTCGGTACGCACATTCGTATTGTGTTCTTTTAACCTGAAGAACTTATCCATCATCCTTCTCCCTTTTCTCCTGGTATCGTTTCCTTACAAATTATTCCCACTCAATGGTTGCTGGCGGCTTGGATGTAATGTCATATACAACCCGGTTAATGTGTGATACTTCATTAACGATGCGAACCGAAATCTTCTCCAGAACATCAAACGGAATACGCGCCCAGTCAGCTGTCATGCCATCAATCGACGTTACAGCACGGATACCGATCGTATAATCATACGTCCGCTCATCGCCCATTACGCCTACGCTGCGCACATCGGGAAGAACGGTGAAATACTGCCATACTTCACGCTCAAGGCCCGCTTTCTTAATCTCGTCACGAAGAATGAAATCCGATTCTCTTACAATCTCAAGCTTTTCCTCCGTTACCTCGCCAAGCACACGAATGCCAAGGCCCGGACCTGGGAACGGTTGGCGCCATACAATCTCATGCGGCATACCAAGCTCTTCGCCTACTTTACGCACTTCGTCTTTGAACAACTTATTGAGCGGTTCGATCAAATCAAGCTTCATATCTTCCGGCAATCCGCCTACATTGTGATGAGACTTAATCGTCTGCGCCGTTGCCGTGCCGCTCTCGATGATATCAGTATATAATGTACCCTGCGCCAAGAAATCCATATCCGTCAGCTTACCAGCTTCTTCTTCAAACACATAGATGAATTCATTACCGATAATTTTGCGTTTCTTCTCCGGATCGGCTACGCCTTTTAACTTGTTCAAGAAACGCTCACGCGCATCAATCTTAATCACATTCATGTTGAATTTATCTGCGAATGTTTCCATAACGCTCTCGGCTTCACCTTTACGGAGCAGTCCATGATCTACAAACATACAGGTTAGCTGATCGCCGATTGCTTTATGGATTAATACCGCTACCACAGAAGAATCAACGCCCCCGCTTAACGCACACAATACTTTTTTATGTCCGACTTTCTCACGAATTTCATCGACCATCATGTCAATGTAATTCTCCATCGACCAATTGCCCTCACAGCCGCACACTTCAAACAAGAAGTTCTTCAGCATCTCATTGCCGCGCACGGAGTGACGTACTTCCGGATGGAACTGCACACCATAGAGGTTCTTCTCCGAGTTACTAATAGCAGCAACCGGACACGCTTCATTGCTTGCATCAATCTGGAATCCTTCCGGTACTTCAATGACCTTGTCCGTATGGCTCATCCATACGGTCTCTGTTTTATCCAGTCCTTTGAAGAAAAGAGACTCATTGTGGATCGCGATATCTGAGCGTCCGTATTCACGCACACCTGCGCGCTCCACTTTGCCTTTCAGATGGTATGACATCATCTGCATGCCATAGCAAATGCCTAGAATCGGCAAGCCCATATCATAGATACGCGAATCGCACAGCGGTGCACCTTCTGCATAGACACTGGCCGGTCCACCTGAGAAGATAATGCCCTTTGGGTTCAGCTTCTCAAGCTCTTCAACCGACGTATTGTACGGCATCAGTTCACTGAACACCCCCAGATCGCGCACCCGGCGTGCAATTAATTGGTTGTACTGTCCTCCAAAATCGAGAACAACGACTAACTCTTTCGGCTTGTCCATTTTCGTAAAATCCTCCTCTGTGTAACTTGCTGCGCTAAGGAGCATCCAGCATGTCTTTCATCTTAGCATGTTTTATTTTCCCCTGTAAAAAAAACAAAAACCAGGCTAATCTCTATTTTGAATATAGAGACAGAAACCCGGCATAGGTATCTGCCCCCATAGTCGGATCATTTACGGTGGTCCGGTAGAAACTTTCAGGCCATATTCCTGATATTATATGAGGTCATTTGAACGTATTTTTCGATTATGACGAGATTAGTTTACCAGAGGGATATGAAAAGTCAAGCACTAAAATATGAAAGATATACAGATTTGCACCCTTAATGTTCGTGTTTTATCATATATAAATCCAATTTATCCCTTATTACCTTAAAATAATGTACATATTGTTAAGAGAATTTTGAAAGAAAGAACCCTCTCCGAATAAATTCGGAGAGGGTTCTCAAACGAATGGGATTACATCATTCCCATGCCGCCCATTCCGCCCATGTCAGGCATGCCGCCGCCTTTTTCTGGCTCAGGCTTATCAGCGATTACCGCTTCTGTTGTCAGGAACATAGCCGCAACAGATGCTGCATTTTGCAGCGCCGAACGCGTTACTTTAGCTGGGTCAACAATACCTGCTTCGATCATGTTTACCCATTGTGCAGTAGCGGCATTGAAGCCGATACCGATTTCTTCTTTTTTCAGACGCTCAACAACGACAGATCCTTCAAGACCCGCATTGGCTGCGATTTGACGTACCGGTTCTTCAAGAGCACGCAGGATGATGCGTACGCCAGTTGCTTCGTCGCCATCTGCTTGCACTTCAGATACTTTGTTGTAGATCGATACGAGCGCAGTACCACCACCGGCTACGATACCTTCTTCAACCGCTGCACGTGTTGCATTCAGCGCATCTTCAATGCGAAGTTTCTTTTCTTTCAGTTCTGTTTCTGTAGCCGCGCCGACTTTAATTACCGCAACGCCGCCTGCCAGTTTAGCAAGACGCTCTTGCAGTTTTTCTTTATCGAATTCAGATGTTGTCGTCTCAATTGCAGAACGGATTTGGTTTACGCGAGCTTCGATGTTCGCTTTGTCTCCAGAACCTTCTACGATCGTTGTATTTTCTTTTGTTACGACTACTTTACTTGCTTGACCTAATTGCTGCAGGGAAGCAGATTTCAGGTCTAAGCCAAGATCTTCTGTCACTACTTGACCACCAGTCAATGCAGCGATATCTTCAAGCATTGCTTTGCGGCGATCACCAAAGCCAGGTGCTTTCACCGCTACTGCAGTAAAGGTACCGCGCAGTTTGTTCACAACAAGTGTAGCCAGCGCTTCGCCTTCTACATCTTCAGCGATGATTACAAGAGGCTTGCCTTGTTGTACTACTTTTTCAAGTACAGGCAGGATTTCTTGAATGTTAGAGATCTTCTTATCTGTAATCAAGATGTACGGATTATCAAGTACCGCTTCCATCTTATCAGTATCTGTAATCATGTACGGAGAAGCGTAGCCGCGGTCGAATTGCATACCTTCTACAACATCAAGCTCTGTTGTGAAGCCTTTGGATTCTTCCACAGTGATAACGCCGTCTTTGCCCACTTTTTCCATTGCTTCAGCAATCAGTGTACCGATTTCATCATCTGCAGCAGAGATTGCAGCAACTTGTGCGATGGATTCTTTGCCTTCGATTGGCTTAGAGATCGCATGCAGTTCTTCTACAGCAACACGAACCGCTTTTTCGATGCCTTTGCGGATTACCATTGGGTTTGCACCCGCTGTTACGTTTTTCAATCCTTCACGGATCATCGCTTGCGCAAGAACTGTAGCTGTAGTCGTACCGTCACCCGCTACATCGTTTGTTTTTGTGGCAACTTCTTTAACCAGCTGCGCACCCATGTTCTCGAATGCATCTTCGAGTTCGATTTCTTTTGCGATGGTTACACCATCGTTTGTGATTAATGGAGAACCAAATTTTTTCTCAAGTACAACGTTGCGACCTTTAGGTCCAAGTGTTACTTTTACTGCGTCTGCCAGTGCATCCACACCGCGGAGCATTGCGCGGCGTGCTTCTTCGCTAAAACGAATGTCTTTCGCCATATTTGTTCGCCCTCCTAATTATGTAGTGATTCTATACGGTACCTGAACGGTAATAGGTCATGTATGAAAATGCCGCTCTCAGTGATTAGTCAACAATAGCAAGAATGTCGCTCTCGCGCATAATCAGAAGTTCTTTGTTGTCGAATTTCACTTCAGTTCCAGCATATTTAGAATAGATGACACGGTTGCCTTCTTGAACTTCTAGCGCGATGCGCTCGCCGTTCTCGATGCGTCCGCTGCCTACAGCGACGATTTTGCCTTCTTGCGGCTTTTCTTTTGCTGTTTCTGGAAGTACGATTCCGCTAGCAGTTGTTTCTTCTTTTGCGATAGGTTCGATAATCACACGATCACCCAATGGCTTTAACACTGAAAACAACCTCCCTGATTAAGTATCTTGTTAGCACTCTACTCTACTGAGTGCTAACACAATTATTATAATATAGATTTTATTTATTTTTTGCAAGCCCCATGCTGCAAAAAAATTCCCTTCTCCATTCTCACCACTTTACAGATGGAATATTCCCCGTGCATATAAAAAAAGAGAACCGGAGGGCCGGCTCTCTTATCCCTTTTTTACATCTCTTACCTTACTCTTTCTCCACGCGCAGGACCGCGTCTTCTTCTGTCCCACCGTCATAGAACTCCTTCTCCCATTTCGCATCTTCCTTCAACTGCTTGCGATAGATGATGCGGGAGATTACCACACTGATTTCATACAATATGACCAGCGGCAAAAACACGCTTAAATGGCTGATAAAATCCGGCGGTGAGATCAAGGAGGCTACGATAACGAGCGCCAGATAGGAATATCCGCGCATTTTACGCATCCGCATCGGATTTAAGATGCGAAGCCGCGTAAGAAACATAACAATAATAGGAAGTTCAAACAAAAGCGCCAGCGGAATCACGATATTAAACATGAATCCAAAATATTGGGCTAAGCCGAACGTCTCCTCCGCTCCTAATGTACTTGAGAACTTAACCATAAAAGTAATAATCATCGGAAATACGAGATAATACCCTACAGCAAGCCCAGCTAAGAACAGCAGGAAGGCCGGAATAATGAAGATGCCTGCCGCCTTGCGCTCATGCGGGCGAAGCCCTGGTGTAATAAAACGCCATACATGGTACAAAATAAACGGCAGCGTAATAACGAGCGCAATCACAAACGCAAACTGCATATATACGCGCAGACCGTCCGGAATGCCGAACACGTGCCATTTAACGCCCGCGTCCTTCTGAAAATACTGGACCACCGGCTCCGCGTACGCGAATCCAACAATGAAAGCAACAACGAAAATGAGTGCAACCCATATGAGCCGACGTCGCAATTCGCCCAAATGCTCAACCAGCCGCATCTCTTGCTCTTGATTGCTCATGCGATGTTCAAATCCTCTCCTAGACACACAGCTTTTGCAACTCGGTTACACAACCGTTGTTATGCACTAGATATTTACGTTATGATTCGTTCCTTGAATGATATCGAGCGCTGAAGAAATCTGATCTGCAATCGCGACAAAGCACCATTCCATCCCAGGAAGGCTGCCCGGCAGGTTAATGACCAGCGTATTGCCGCGCGTACCTACCGTTGCACGCGTTAGAAGAACCTTGCGCGAATGCTGCATACTACAGCGGCGCATCTCTTCGGCCAATCCTGGAACATGACGGTCAATTACAAGCTCCGTCGCTTCTGGCGTTACATCCTCTGGGCTCAGACCTGTGCCGCCGATCGTAATCAACAAATCGACTCTCTCTCTGTCAATCAGCTCAATTATGTTCTCTTTAATCATCTCTATATTGTCAGGTGATGTACGATGATGCGCCACAGCAGCGTCCAAGTGTTGTTTCAACAGTGCTTCTAGCTTCGGCAGACAGTCATTCTCTCGCTCCTTGCGATGCACCGAGTTGCTTGAAGTGACGACCCCAATTTTCCACATTCAGGTAACCCTCCGTTATTCACATAAAAATTCAATAAAAACACAATTATATTGTACTATAACCTGTCCGTATTGTGTCGACTTTTGCACATCAATACAGTGGCAAAATCATGAACAAACAATAATTCTTTGCTCCGTAACGATCCGATCTACCCTGCGGTCATGTTCTTCCGTGGGAAGAGACGAAACGATCTGCATTTCATAACAGACCGCTACCAATGGCGGAAGAATGGAAAATCCCGCAAAAAATCGGTCATAGAAGCCGCCTCCATAACCAAGACGCTCTCCTCGCTCCGTAAATCCGACACCCGGAACGATAATAGCATCGAAGCTTTTTCCATTCCACGGCATACACTCATTCTCATTCGGTTCCCTAATGCCATACACGCCCTTTATGAGCACGTCCCAGCCCTTAAACCGGTATGGCACCATCCGCTTCTCCTTCCCATACGTTTTCGGTACATAGACTTCTTTTCCTTCTGCTATACACCAATCAATGAAGCCATCCAGCTCAATTTCATCTCCAAATGAAAGAAAAGAGAAGATGCGCTCCGCATTTTGAATGGCCGGAATGGTGAGCAGACGCATGGTTGCTTCCTTTGAGCACTCCCTGCGTTCCTCTTCTGCGATGTACGCCCGCTGTGCGAGAATATGACGTCTCAGCTTCCGCTTCTTTTCCTTTTGCTCTTCGCCGTTCATCTTTTCTCCTTTCTTCTGTTTTCTAACGTATGTATTTTACGATACACTAGCTGTAGACAAAACTGAGGTGAACCATAATGATCTTATTGCAGACTTTAAATATAAGCAAATCATTCAGCGCCAACCCCATTCTATCCCACATTAATATGGTACTGCAATCGGGGGAACGCGTAGGACTCGTCGGTGTAAACGGTGCAGGAAAATCTACACTGCTTAGAATCATCACCGGACAAATCCTTCCCGATGAGGGCGAAATCCTCAAGGCAAAGGATGTTACACTCGGCTATCTGGCTCAGGATAGCGGACTTGATACAGAGCGGACCATCTGGAACGAGATGATGACCGTGTTCGCCCATTTCAAGGAACAAGAGGCGGAACTTCGCCGCATGGAAGAAAGAATTGGCGATCCGGAACTTATCGCTGATGCGGCACAGCATGAGAAGCTGATGAACGCGTATTCGCAGCAAGTCGAGCAGTTTAAAGAGCGGGGCGGCTATCAATACGAGGCGACCACACGCTCCATTCTGCATGGGATGCGCTTTTATCCGAAAGATTACAATACATCCATCGACCAGCTCAGCGGCGGACAGAAGACACGCCTGGCGCTTGCAAAGCTGCTGCTGATGGCACCTGATATTCTCGTGCTTGATGAGCCGACCAACTATCTCGATATCGAAACGCTTGGCTGGCTGGAGAAATACTTATTGAACTATCAGGGCGCTCTTCTGGTTGTCTCCCACGACCGTTTCTTCCTTGATTCGCTTGTTAACATTGTCTATGAACTCGAGCGGACGCATGCTACGCGCTACGTAGGCAACTATACAGACTATCTGATCCAGAAGGGCGAGCGCGTACAGCAGCAGGTCAGACAATACGAAAAGCAGCAGGCAGAAATCTCTCGGATCGAAGAGTTTGTACAGCGGAATATCGCACGCGCCTCCACAACCAAACGCGCACAAAGCCGCCGCAAAATGCTTGATCGTATGGATGTAATGGATAAACCGCTCGGCGATCTCAAAAAAGCCCAGTTCTCATTTGATATCAACAAAGTGAGCGGGAACCAAGTTCTTATGCTGTCTGATGTAAGCATCGGCTATGAAGACACAGCCCTTGCCCGACATCTTACGTTTGAGATTACCCGTGGTGAAAGGGTAGCGCTGCTTGGGCCGAACGGTCTTGGCAAATCCACGCTGTTGAAGACGCTTGTAAAGCAGATTGAACCGATTGCCGGTTCGATCGCTTACGGAAGCAATGTCATGTCCGGATTTTATGATCAGGAACAGGAGAATCTTAATCCAAATAAACAAGTGCTCCACGAATTATGGGATGAGTATCCGACCATGCAGGAGAAGGACGTGCGGACCGTGCTGGGGAACTTCTTATTCAGCGGAGACGACGTGCTTAAGAAGATTGGCGAATTAAGTGGAGGCGAGCGAGCGCGTGTCTCTTTGGCCAAGCTGATGCTGCAAAAGGCAAACCTTTTGATTCTCGATGAGCCGACCAATCATCTGGACTTATTCAGCAAGGAAATTCTTGAAGAAGCGCTGGAGGATTATCCAGGAACCATTCTCTTCGTCTCGCATGACCGCTACTTCTTAAATAAAATCGCAACACGTGTCCTTGAGCTTACACCGAACGGCGTTATCTCCTATCTGGGCAACTATGATTACTATACAGATAAAAAAGAAGAGCTGGAGGAGCTGAATTCAGCGGCGCTTGCCCCAGCAATGCAAACAAACGAGCAGGACAAAAAAGATGATGTCGTATCTTCAAACAAGGAGAAGTTCCTTCAGGATAAGGAAGCTAAAAAGGTGGAGCGGCAGCGACAGCGGCGCATTGAGCAGTTGGAGAAAGCAATTGAAGAAATCGAAGAGGCGATCGCTGTTCTTGAAGAAGAGCTGTGTAAGCCCGAAGTATTTCAAGACCATGAAAAATCCTTAAAACTTACGGAAGACATTGAGTCTAAAAAAGCAGAACTCGAAACCTGTCTTGAAGAGTGGACCGATCTACAGGAATAGCTTCTGTCTAACCGCTGTCTAAAGCAAGCAAAGCCTGATGCCATCGCGGCAGTAGGCTTTGCTTTTTTTATGACCTGCCGTCCACATCATCCTGCAGCAACCGATAAAGCAGCGGGGCCAATACGTAGATCATGGCAAGTGCCGCAGCGATAATCCCCGAGTCATTCACCAGTAATGCCACCAACGCTCCAAACGATATGGTCCGAAGCCCAGCGGTAAAATACGGATACCTCATTTGGATGTCGCGAATTCTTTCACTCCGGTAGTACAGTAGAACCGCACTGACAATGAAACTTACAAGAAATAACTTGCTCCATATGGAAGCGAGAATAAGACGCCAGTTCATAAACAGCTTACGCTCGATGATTCGTCCAATCTCCTGCCAATTCCCATGCACCAGTTCTCCAACCGCCCGTCCAATATGGGACTGTACAGTGCCAGCCGCCTGATAATTTAAGGCAAACAACAAACAAATAGCCACAAGTCCAATAAGTGATAGCGCTACAATATGCCGCATATGCCAGACAAATCCGGAAAAGGCTGGCACTCCGTATATGAGGGCCGCTACAAATACAAGAATGCCCCCTGCCTTACTTCCTCCTTCGGGCCAAGCCATATATAAAATAATGATTGAAAAAACCATGCCCATAAAGCCGAAAAGCAACAGGCGCTGATGCGCTCGCGCCTTCAACCACTCCCCTGCCATCGCTACACTCAGCCACGCACCGCCAAGCATCACCCCCATATACTCGTTGCCAATGCCATAATAGCGCGCCCCAATCACCGGATCATATCCCATATACGAACGCCGAATCCATTCTCCTCCCATAAATCCATCAAGCAGCAGAGGAAGCCAACCTGCTATCCCAAGCCAAAAAAAGCAGGCAACAAAGGAAACGCGACGCAGCAGCAGAGCTATGCCGCTTCCAACAGCGGCTAGTAATACAACCGTTACGATTGCAGGGGGCAGTTCCGGTAAAATAGGTAACAGCAGCAGTAAGTACGGTATTAACAGAATCAGCACCAATAGCGTCTGCAGCAGGAACATAACAACACGCCGATGTGCCTCTTCCCCCCTCCATGATCGCAGGGATAGAGGAGCAAGCAGCATCACCCCTATAGTCAACCCCACATACGGATATAAAACAGTCGAGCGTGTCGCATATATATAATCCACCTTTTTCGCTAGTGCAAAGAATGAACCATGCTCCATTCTATTGTCTACGGTTAGCGGAAAACCCTTCATCTCAATCGGGATTGGAATGTGGAACCATGAAAGAACGGTGGGCGCTATATCAATATTGGCAGCAATACCGGGCTGTCGTGTCGTTTTTGAGGTTAAGACATTCCCATGCGTCTCATCTCCCCATAGCACAACCGGTGCCATGCGTTTCTTGTTCGCAATGTGCTGATCCGGCAACGATGCAGATAGCAGGAGAAGGCGCTCGTTTTTTTGTGTGTCCTGCACCATCTTCCCGGCAAACAATAGAATCTCTTCTATCGTTTCTTGCCGCAGTTGTGTATATCTTTGCTCTCCCAACACATTTTTATAGCGGGAAAGCCGCTCTAAATCACCTAACTCAGCAACAATCAGTCCTTTTTTCCCCTTTTTCCAACGCGTTAGATACTCAGATAGGAATACATAATCTGTCTTTTTTCCTCCGGGGAATACAGCCGTGTGTGTCACCGTCTCTTCTCCGATCCATCCTTGAGGCGTTATTCCTTGATGATCCATAGTAAGCATGGGAGCAAGGCGGCTTCTCCTTCCTTCCGTATCACCGTTACCAATCACAGCACGACTGATCCGGTGTTTTTTTAGTGTATCCCCCAGCAAGCCGGGTACAGCCCCCGTATTCTTCTGTATATTTGTCGCCATTAACGCCGGTACATACGGCAGCAGCACGGCTCCGTTCCGTACATTAACTGGCAATGTGCCTGTATACTGCCGATAAAGTGCAAGCCCGTTGATCCGCTTTTCAGCGATACCGTATGCTTGACGCATCCATTCAATTCCACTAGCACGCGTACCTGCACTGAGTGTAGCCGCATTGTGGATATCTTTTAGGGATACGGCTGTGCGAATATTCATCTCACCCATCGCTGCCTGTTGTAAAAAAGAAAAATGCGGACGCTGATATACCGCTGCGATGTCCTCTACTGTAAGCTGTGGAACAAGAAGAATAGTAACAGTGGAAACGTTTTTTGAGAGCGCATTGGTGGTAAACAATAGAAATACGGTAAAAAATACGGCACTACATCCTACTACAAAAATCTTCTTTTTTCTCAACACCACCGCCTCCTTTTCCACATATCCACACATCTATTCACACTTTATTATGATAAAAAACAGGATAACACCAGGTTATCCACCGTTTTATCCACATTATCCACAATTATGTGGATAATGTTATTCAGCATGTATTCAGCATTTGTCCACATATTTTGACAAAATTTTCGTGTTTTTCACAGGCCTGTAGCTGACTTTACACATAATAAAAAGCAACCCCTTTATAGGGTTGCCTTTTTATCCAAGAGGCAAACCGGGAATGCCGTTGAGCGACATATCCGCCAGATTGCCTTTTTTATATTCAATATAACCTGCTCCCGCGATCATGGCAGCATTATCCGTACATAGCGAAAGCGGAGGGATGAGCAGCTCTACACCTTCACGTTCCGCCCGCTCGGTTAATGCGCTGCGCAGCCCTTTATTGGCGGCCACACCGCCGGCAAGCAGCAGCTGCTTTACCGGACGCTCTTTCATTAGCGCAAATGATTTATCCACAAGCACCTCAACAACCGATGCTTGAAAACTTGCCGCCAGGTTTTGCGGCGCAATACTTTCTCCACGCTGAGCTGCATTATGCAGCGTATTGAGTACCGCTGATTTTAGACCGCTAAAACTGAAATCATACGTTCCTGCAAGCCAGGCGCGAGGCAGTGGAATGCTTGGCTCCCCTTCGTGCGCCAGCCGGTCAATATGCGGCCCTCCCGGATAAGGAAGCCCCAAAGAGCGGGCGACTTTATCATAGGCTTCCCCGACCGCATCATCACGCGTCTGCCCGATAATTTCGTACGAGCCGTGCTCCTTCATATACACCAACTCCGTATGACCACCTGATACGACCAGCGTTAGCAGCGGGAATTCCAATTCCTTTATGAAGCGGTTCGCATAAATATGTCCGGCAATATGATGCACACCGACCAACGGAATCCCCCGTCCGAATGCAATCGCCTTAGCAGCGGCTACACCGACGAGCAGCGCTCCAACAAGCCCTGGTCCGTATGTGACAGCAACCGCATCCACATCGTCAAATGTGCACGATGCTTCAGCAAGCGCCTGCTCAATAATGACCGTAACATTCTCCACATGATGGCGCGATGCCACTTCCGGCACAACGCCGCCAAATCGTTTATGACTTTCGATCTGTGAAGACACAACGTTAGAGAGAATCTTCGTCCCATTCTCAATAACAGCCGCTGATGTCTCATCACAGCTTGTCTCGATGCCGAGAATACGAATCGGCTTGCCTGCAGCGAGCGCTTCGTCCCGCCGTCTATATACTTTCTGCTTCCAATTGTTTGTCATCTAACCTCACCCACATTATAATGGCATCTTCTCCATTATCAGTATAATAGCCGGGACGCACACCTTCTTCTACGAACCCAAGCTTCCTGTACAACCGCTTCGCTGCCTCATTACTTCGGCGCACTTCAAGTGTCATCGCCAGAGCACCGGATTGTGCGGCAAATGCCATCAGACGATGCATCAACTGCTCGCCTAGATGATGTCCGCGGTACTCAGGGTGAATAGCAATATTGGTGATATGCGCTTCATCAAGCACCAGCCACATGCCGCCGTATCCGATGACACGCCCGGCTGCTTCCACAGCAAAATACCTGGCAAACACATTCTTTTTTAGCTCATTAATAAAGGAATCTCTTGACCACGGTGTAGAAAACGAAAGCCTCTCCACTTCTCCAATATCATCAAGATCTTTTATTTCCATACGACGAATCATGTATTCATCTGCCATCGCATCCGCCTCCTACTTCTTCTGACCAGCAAGCCATTTGGCTTCAGCTTCCGCCAATTGAAGGTAGACAGGGGCAAATGCTTGTGTATCTTCAACCCGTTTTTCTCTAAGAGCGCTCCAGCCTGCCATAGCAAGATGGGCTGCGCGTGGCACTCTATAAGATGGTGGTGCAAGTACTGCCTGCTCCCCCAGCGTGTCCATAATAGCGGCTTCATGGATGGCGATATCATCGCTCAGGAATAAAATTGGCTCCTTTGCATCTGCTTCCTTCCACTCTTCCAACGCCTGCTTGAGCAGTACGATCCGTTCTGCTCCCACAAGGTCAACACCGCCTGTCTGTGTTTTCTTATATACACCCGTATATACCTGTCCACGACGCGCATCAAAAAACGGAACAATTCGTCCTGGAAAATAGGCGCCGTTCCAGGCCAGTGCTTCAAGACTCGATATCCCCAGCAGCGGAATCGACAGAGACCAGGCCATGCTTTTGGCTGTGGCTACTCCTATGCGGACGCCCGTATATGACCCCGGTCCGCGCGCTACCGCAATCGCGGTCAGCTCAGACGGGTCCACTTCCACCTCATCAAGCAGTTGACTGACCATTGGCATCAGCCTTATACTGTGATTTTTTTTCATATTGGTGACGCACTCACCAAGCACTTTGTCCTCACTACACACCGCTATGCTTAAACTAAAATTCGAAGTATCAATTGCCAGAATGGCCATGCTTTATCGCCTCGCATACTATTTCGTATCTTCGACCGTGCGGAGTAAAGACAAGCATGCGCTCATCCCCTTCCCCGCGCGTAATCACTACGTCACAGCGTTCTTCGGGAAGCTGCTCGGCGATTATCTGCGGCCACTCTACTACCGTCACGCCGTCGCCATAAAAATATTCATCAAACCCTAAGTCTTCTAGTTCGTCTTCCATACGATATACATCCATATGGTAAAGAGGCAGACGGCCCATATATTCCTTAATAATTGTAAACGTTGGACTATTCACTACACCGCTTATTCCCATGCCGCGGGCAAGTCCCTGCGTAAAACTTGTCTTTCCTGCGCCTAAATCACCTGATAGTGTGAGCACATCTCCTGGCTCTGCAAGACGACCGATCCGATCGGCCAAAGCCTGCGTATCTTCCGCCGAATGGCTATAGAATGTATAGGTATTCGTCTGTTTCATTTTTCTCACTTCCTACAAAAACTCACTTATCGTCATTAAAATGATTATACCCTTTTTTCGGAATCTGCGTGACGTCTCCATTGCGTCCACGCAACTGCACACCGACTTCACCTGCCTGTACGCTACCGATCCAGTAGAGGGGCAAGCTTTTAGCAGCAAATAATCGACTAAGTGCCTCCCGATGCTCCGCGGCGACACAGCCGATCAGATGATAATCTTCCCCCCCGTAATACGCCCAATCCAGCGCACGCTTCCCACTCTCTTGAGCCAGACGCTTGGAAGCTTCGTTTAGTGGGATATTCGCTTCGTCAAGGATGAGACGCACACTGCTTGCCTCAGCAATCTCCCATGCCTCGCTTGCCAAACCATCACTAATATCATTAACCGCTATGCGAAAACCACTTGCCGCTAGAATGCGTCCCGCTTCTACGTCCGGTGAAGGTCGGCGGTGTCGATCAGTAAGTGATGACCACTCGGCAGGCACATGGTGTATAGCAACACCTTCCTGCAGCAGAACATGAAGACCGGCACCGGAATCACCCACCGTACCGGTCACAAATACGACGTCTCCCGGTTGTGCACTGCTGCGGCGCAGAGCTGCTCCTTGCTCTACTTCGCCAAGGACAGTAACCGTCAGCGTAAGCGGACCCGGCACAGCCACCGTATCACCGCCAATTAAAGCCATCTGATGATGTGATGCTAACTCAGCCATCCCTTCATATATCTCTGCCAATTCTTCTTCCTGCCAAGTCTGGGGTAATCCTAGCGATACAAGATAGAAAAGCGGGATACCCCCCATCGCGGCCACATCGCTAATGTTTGATGCCAACGCTTTATATCCGATATCATGCGGGAGCATCGTCTCCCGCTTGAAATGTACATTCTCTACTATTGTATCGCAGCAGGCAATAAAGTCATATCCAGGACGACTGCTTACCACGGCTGCGTCATCGCCATTCCCTACCGGAACTCGTCCCGCAAGCGATGCCGGCATATTGTGCCGCTCCGTCAAATAGGAAATCAAGCCAAATTCATCGCGCCGCTTCTCTGCCATGCTTCTCCTCCAACTCCTTCAGCTTTAAGTGTCCTCTACATTTTCCACACACATATTTATTCGTATTCATCCGCCGCTTACGCAAATACCTTGTACCGCAATCCGTACATACCAGCTCATAGCGGTATGTCTCCTTTTTAGGCGCAGCTACAGATTGGCAGTACCTACTGCCGCCCACCTGAGCAAGCAGCCTTCTAAAGTCCGAATCTCTATGCTTATATCCTCCGCCAGTTAGGTGAAGGTGATAATGGCAAAGTTCGTGCTTAATAATCCCGATTAACTCTTCGATACCGTATTTCTCATAATGTTTAGGATTAAGCTCGATGTTATGCGTCCGCAGGACATAACGTCCACCGGTTGTTTTCAATCTCGCATTGAAATATGCATGGTGTGCGAAAGGACGTTGGAAGTATTCTGTGGAGATTTGCTCGACGAGCTGCTGCAGTTGCCCGTCTGTTATGCTTGGCATCTTATCGCCTCCATTCTTGCACACACTCCCTACATGCGCTACACTTGTGAACGTACATATGAAACAAGGGGGAGCCATCTGATGCGCTACTGTATTTTATCGACAGAAAAAAAACTACAATTCGTCGCTATGCCTGACAGCTATATGTATCAGCTTGTTGCGCTGCTGCGTCGGCTTCACAAAGAAATCGACAAGCTTACAATCTCAGACCGTCCTATACTGCCCATACCAGTCGCTGAATGCGCCGATCTTGAAGTACACGCAGAGAATGTTCATGTACTTCAAGGGATTGATTACTTGGCGGGCTTAGAACAACAATTCGCGAATCTAAAAGAAGAGAACTATCCATTGATCTCACTGCTCACTGAGATTCGTGCACTGCACGCACAGCTTGAATATCTCATCGAAGAAGACGAATACGAGTAACATTTGCTTCTCCGTCACATATAGTAATAAGAGTACGATTAAAAACGTGACGGGAGGAAACAGAATGCCGCAGTGGCTGAAACGTCAATTAATGAGAGCTTTTCAGACAAAAAACAGGCGGCAGATTCTGCTGCTCAACGATTGCTGGTTCTTATACATCGATAAGCAGGGGGGGCGAAGCTAACACGTTTCAGCCTCCCTTTTTCGTATCTTATTTCCCTTCCGGTCCAAGCATCGTCAATCCGACCCGGCCCTTCTGCACATCAATGTCCTTTACCCATACTGTTACGATTTCACCGACAGAGACAACGTCAAGAGGATGTTTAATAAAGCGGCGGCTCAATTGCGAGATATGAACCAAACCGTCATTCTTCAAGCCAATATCCACAAATGCGCCAAAGTCCACTACATTGCGCACCGTACCTTCAAGCTCCATTCCTTTGGCAAGATCCTTAATATCGAGAATATCTTTTTTTAGCAGCGGCTTATGCAGTTCTTCGCGCGGATCACGTCCGGGACGCAGCAGACTGGCTACGATGTCATGCAGCGTCGGCTCTCCGATACCAAGCTTTTGTGCCATCTCCTTTATATTTATCCTCCCAAGCTTCTCTTTAGCATCCTCGCGCGTAATGTCTTCTGGTCGGATGTCAATCTCCTGCAGCAATGCCGCTACACTTGTATACGATTCCGGGTGGATGGGAGTATTATCAAGCGGATTCTCTCCCTCGCTAATACGCAAAAAACCAATGGATTGCTCATATGTTTTCGCGCCAAGGCGCGGTACTTTTTTCAACTGTGTACGTGAGGTGTATTTACCCAATTCTTCACGATATGCGACAATATTTTTTGCTACCTGCTTCGATACCCCCGATACGTACTGCAATAGAGATGGAGAGGCCGTATTCGCATCGACTCCTACATAGTTCACCGCAGATTCAACGACAAATTGTAAGCTATCCGATAATTTGCTCTGTGATACATCGTGCTGATACTGACCTACACCGATAGATTTCGGATCGATTTTAACCAGTTCGGCAAGTGGGTCCTGCAGTCGACGTCCTATTGATACGGCACTCCGCTCCGCTACATCCAGATTAGGAAATTCTTCTCCCGCCAGTTTAGAAGCGGAATATACGCTCGCCCCCGCTTCATTAACAATAATATATGAGATATCCTGCCCTAACTCTCTGAGCAGTTCAGCAGCAAATTGCTCTGTCTCTCTTGAAGCCGTACCATTGCCGATCGCAACAACCTGAACCCCGTATTTTTCAATCAACCCGGCAAGCACACGCTTTGCTTCTTGAATCTTGCTCTGTGGCGGTGTCGGATACACGACGACAACCTCAAGCAGCTTGCCTGTTTCATCAATAACGGCAGTCTTACAACCGGTACGATATGCCGGATCAAGCGCTAGCACTACACGGTTGCGCAGCGGCGCTTGCAGGAGAAGCTGGCGCAGATTCTCAGAGAAAATATGAATCGCCTGCTCCTCCGCTTTTTCTGTCAGCAGATTACGCACTTCCCGTTCGACAGCAGGTGCAATCAGGCGCTTATAACTGTCTTCAAGCGTTGCCATAAGCAGATCCGCAGCAATACTATCTTTGCGAATCCATTTCCGTTCTAAGTACTGTAGAACGGAGGCGGAATCTAACTCGATCTTTACCCGAAGAATGCCTTCTCGTTCCGCACGATTTACAGCGAGAACGCGATGGGGAGCCATGCGGCCTACCGGTTCATTATACTCATAATACATCTCGTATACATTTTTGCCGGACGGCTCATCTTCCTTCTTCACGGTGGATAGTACACCGCGTTTCATCGTATAATCCCGTACCCAGCTACGAACAGCCGGATCATCTGCAACAAGCTCAGCAATAATATCCGATGCCCCCTGCAAAGCTTCTTCTACGGTATTGACACTCTTTTCGACATCTACATATTTCGCTGCTTCTTCTGCCACACTTCCTGTACGTGCGGATAATATGAATTCGGCCAGCGGTGCAAGCCCTTTTTCTTTGGCTGTCGTTGCCCGAGTGCGGCGCTTCTGTTTGAATGGTCGATACAAATCCTCTACCTGTTGGAGCTTAATGGCTTCCCTGATCTGATGCTCCAACTCATCTGTGAGCTTATCCTGCTCGGCGATCAGGCGAATAACCTCTTCTTTTCTCTCTTCTAGCTGCCGTAGATACTGCACGCGCTCCTGGATTGTACGAATCTGGTTTTCATCAAGCATCCCTGTCATTTCTTTACGATATCGAGCGATAAACGGGACCGTGCTTCCTTCATCAAGCAGCGCAACAGTACGTTCTATCTGCTGCTGCGTAATATGCAGTTCTTCTGCGATAACCGAGATCATTTGCTTTATTTCCATAGGCTAACATCCTTCCATGGCTTTTTTTCTTATAACGAAAAAAAAGCTACCGTATATCACAGCAGCCTCTTAAGAACTTTTCATTCATGAATATCTTTAAAAATTAATGAGTCCTAAACTAATCTGGAGAGCGTCATTTACCCGCTCCATCATTTCCTCGTCCAGGTGTGTGATCTTATCCGTTAGCCGCTGTTTATCGATCGTACGTATCTGTTCAAGAAGAATGACGGAATCCCGGTCAAATGCATACGTCTTCGCATCGATCTCCACATGAGTAGGCAACTTAGCTTTTTGTATTTGTGCCGTAATGGCTGCGACGATTACTGTCGGACTGAAACGGTTCCCTATATCATTCTGTATGACCAACACGGGACGGACCCCGCCCTGCTCTGATCCGACAACCGGGGATAAATCCGCAAAATATACGTCGCCACGCTTCACGATCACACACTACACCCCGCTCACTAAACGTCCCAACGTCAGATCGGCTTCTTCTTCGGCTTGAAAGGCCTCGCTTGCCATATGCAAATTGATGTTTGCCATCTCCATATATCCGCGCTGCATCATCTCACGGATATGACGCTTTTTACGTTCTTTCAGATACAGTCTCATTGCTTGACGAATAAATTCACTGCGATTTGACTTTTCCTTCTTAACCAATCCATCCACTTCCTGTAATAGATGATCTGGCAAACTAATCATGATACGCTTCGTGTCCATTTTAGACAAGACCATCGCACCTCCAACACCAACGCTATACCACATTTTCACAAGTTGAATGACCGCGCGAAAGGCACATTACCAGTATGGCGTAGCCCATACAAAAATATACTGTGCGCGGCTTACTAGGAAAGAGATTTCGACTCCTCTTCCTACTATTCGAGCAATACCGGCAAAATCCTGCCTTATCCCATTATTTTTAAAAGAGATTTTGCTCCCTGTTTTGATTCTTACTGATTGTACCACGATTCCCCCTGCGTCACAACAGGAGGAATGGCGTTTTTCCCCGTCTATTCCTGACAAAAACTTGTTAGGATACGATTGCTAACTGAAACGATGCGCCCCTTTTCCATGTATACGCGCGGTACACGCTTACTCACCATGCATGTAACCTCATAGTTGATGGTCCCTAACCACTCTGCCATCTCATCTACAGTAATCTCTTCTTGCCCTTGATGACCGATCAGCACCGCTTCCTCTCCAACAGCTACATTAGGAATATGCGTCACATCCACCATGAACTGATCCATACACACTCTTCCTACGACACGGGCACGGCGTCCTTTTACCAACACATAGCCTTTATTCGACAGCATCCGGTTGTATCCGTCCGCATATCCTACCGGGATCGTCGCAATAATTGCCTCTATGGGGGCTTCATACGTTGCTCCATAGCTCACTTTTGTGCCTGTCGGTACACGCTTTACATGACTGATTCGCGCCTTCCATTGAAAAGCCGTTGTCAGTGGGATATGTGTGGTTTTGGCATAGCCCGATGGGTACTGGCCGTATAAACTAATACCCAAACGAATCATATGACGGCTGCGTTCCGGATAGAACATCGCAGCGGCGCTATTATTCGTATAAAGAAGCGGAATCGTCACTCCTACTTTCGTAAGCTCATCTACAAATCGTTGAAATTCTTGGTACTGTTCAAGTGTGTACGACGTATCTTCTTCGTCCGCAGTAGCAAAATGCGTAAACATTCCTTCAATCTGTATCCAGGAACATTTTTTAGCTTGTTCACAAAAAGCGAGCAGTTCCTCTACAGAACGCATACCGATTCTTCCCATTCCAGTATCTACTTTGATATGAACGCGGGCCTGCCTCTGCATTTTCTCAGCGATCCTGCCAACTTCCCGCAAATATTCGACCTGATATACAGTCATCGTAATATCATGCGAAAGCGCAAGTTCGACTCCCCGTACAGGAAAGGAGCTTAATACCAGGATTGGAGCGGTAATACCCTGGGTGCGCAGTTCCAATGCTTCATCCAGCAGTGCAACGCCCAGCCATTCCGCACCTTCTGCTAACGCTCTTTGCGCTACCTCATAGGCCCCATGGCCGTACCCGTCTGCTTTCACTACCGCCATAATTTTCGCCTCTTGAGGAATATGTTTGCGAAAGGTCTGTATGTTCTCTCCGATCGCATCCAGATTTACTTCGGCCCAGACATCCCGATAATACTCTCCCATCCCTGACATGGTTCTATCTCCCTCTCTTCTGTGTACGTGCAATCTGTTTATCCAGTTCATCAAGAAATTCCTGCGAAGCCATGATGCTATATTTCTTACCGCCCTGCGTCTTATATGTCGGCTTCCAGACACTTGTCCGCTGCAACTCATGCAGCGCTGCACTTTCCTCATCCTTACCGACTTTCATAATAAGATGTGTCCGAGATAATTTGTATGTCGGGTGCAGAATGGCTTTATAGATCATTGGAGCAAATCCGACGATAACCACCGCCGCCCCCATGGCGATAATAAATACACCCACGCTGCTTCTTGGCATAAAATTGAGCAGCCCAAGCATGACAATCATATAAAGCACTGTCTCAATCAGCTTATACTTGAATGGACGTTTAAGATAAATGTCTTTTGCGCTTGCTTCTTCATGCCGCAATATGTTCCCCTGCTGTTTCTTCATAAGGTCCCCTTTCTTTCGCGTTCATTTTGCAGAATCGGTAGCAGATCATCAAGTGTATGCAGCAGAATATTCGGAGTTTGCTGCAATTCATCAAACGGCTGTCCTGTGCGGTTTAACCAAGCCACGTGAAATCCAAAGCTTTTTGCTCCGGCGGCATCCCAAGCATTCGAAGAAATGAACAGAACTTCTTCCCGCTCCACGCCAAGTGTCTCTACTACCCTTGTATAAGACGCCGGATGCGGCTTATACAGTCTGGCATCATCAACACTGATAACCGCATCTATGTGCTCCTCTACTCTCGTGTTCTTTACAAGAGGTAGAAGGAAATCAAGTGAGCCATTTGAAAAAATAACCCGCTGCCATGCCGTCAACTTAGGCAATATACCAAGCACCTCTGGGTAGGGGCGAAGCATAAGATATTCCTCCATCAATCTTTTCCGGTACGTCTCATCTAATGGAAGATCCATTTGCTTGCAAGCAAACACAAGCGCTTCCTCCGTCACCTGTCTAAAATCAGCATAACGTCCCATTAAAGAGCGAAGCCATGTATATTCTAACTGCTTCGTTCGCCATAGTTGACTAAGCGAAGCTCCTTGACCCGGAAAATATTCATCACAAGCTTGAACAACGGAATGAACATCAAACAGCGTACCGTAAGCGTCAAATACGATCACCTTAATGCCTTGCATGTCTCTCCCTCGTTTCTGCTTTACGCTACGTTCAGTATAGCAGATATACTGTCAATCTGGGTACATGCCCTATCCCTATCAGGTTGATTGCTACATACACTATGTATAGGGTATATGTAATTTGCTGTAAAAGGAGGTGATCGGGGTGGCACAACAGATACGTAAAAAAAAGAGTGTAGCACCTGGTAAAGCAGCTGTCGGCAAACGTTTAACAGGAATAGAATCATCTCTGTCGGAGATGGAAAGTCAAATGCATCAGACGAAGGAGACAATGAATAAAATCGAGGCAATGCTTGCACAACTAAACCAGACACCTGGAATACAACCTGCTCAAAGAACGAGAACCACAAAAAACCGCACAAGAAAACAAAGTACTGAACCACGTCCTCGCCGTCAAATCTCGCTTCTCCCATTCTTAGGGCGAAAGCGGGAAGCAGAATCACGGAAGCTTCCTTCTGAGAATGGACTCGTTGGCATGCTCAAAGGAGTCGATCCGGCAGCATTGGCTACAATGCTTCAGAATCCTGCGGTTCAATCGCTCATTACGAAAGGGTTAAACAGCGGTGTGGCATCAAAGCCAGCCGCTAAAACAGGAAAAGCAGGAAAGCCCGGTGCGAAAGCAACCAAGAATGTTGTGAAAAAAGACGGACTAGGCGATATGTTAGGCGGCATGGACTTTACCCAAATCGCAAAGCTGCTGCAAAATCCCATGGTACAATCCATGCTTAAGAATATGTTGTAACCCATATGTTTTTATTGCAGAACCATTTTATGTGAGTTGCAAACAAAAAAGCACTTCTCTCTATATAGAAAGAAGTGCTTTTGCGCGTAATACCGATGGTCGGGGTCGAACCGACACTCCCGAAGGAACACGATTTTGAGTCGTG